>JANWKE010000020.1 GCA_025451535.1 Verrucomicrobiia bacterium | reverse complement strand
TCCAGTGAAGGCGTGTCGGCCGCAGCCCCGGCTTGGGTCCCGGGATCGTATAATTACGGTTCAAGGATTAGTTGCCTAATCACGAACAGGGCAGGGTAAATTCAGGTTTTCAATCAAAGAGCAATTCGTGTTTCTAACTGTTCCAATATCGCTTCAGTCGGGAATTTTCTCAAGAAAAATTCGTGTAAATATTTTATTGCGCCTCAGGAAACCAATAGCAAACTCGTGCCCGTTCATGAACCACCCTCTCCGCATCCGGCTGTTCGGCATGATGGTTCTGGAATTTTTCATCTGGGGCGCGTGGCTACCGCTCATTATCAGCTATCTGCCCGGTTTGGGCTTTTCTCCGCTGCAACACTCCCTGGTTTTGAACACCTTTCCCGTCGCCGCCATCATCGGCATGTTTTTCAGCAACCAGTTCGCCGACCGGAATTTTGCGGCGGAAAAATTCATGGCGTTCAGCCATCTCGTGGGCGGTCTCGCCCTGCTCGGCCTGGCGGTCACGACGACGTTCTGGCCGTTCTTCGGCCTGATGCTCGTCTATTGCCTGGTTTACGTGCCGACCCTTTCGATTGCGAACCAGATTGCCTTCGCGCACTTGAAGGACGCCCGGGAGTTCGGTTTCGTCCGCATGGGCGGCACGCTCGGCTGGATTCTGGCTGCCTGGCCGTTTACGTTTATACTGGTGGATTGGGACAAGGTGCACGCGGCCCATCCGCACGGGATGGCCGGTTGGATCGGCACGGCGCTGGCCAATGGATTGACCGGCCCCGCATTACAGAGCGCGACCAAATGGACTTATGTGGTTGCCGGCGCGGCGTCGCTGCTATTGGCGGCCTTCAGTTTGACGTTGCCGCACACGCCGCCGAAGAAGGCCGGCGAGGGTGGCGCGGAAAAACTGGCCTGGGCCGAGGCGATGAAACTTCTGCGGCATCCTTTTGTGCTGGTACTGTGGGTGGTTACCTTTCTGGATGCGGTGGTGCACAATTGCTATTTCAATTGGGCGGGTTCGTTTCTCGGTGCGGGCCGGGATGCGGGCGGCGTCGGCATCCCCGGCAACTGGATTATGCCGGTGATGAGCGTCGGCCAGATCGCCGAGCTGCTCACGATGTTCATCCTCGGTGCGACCTTGAAGCGCTTCGGCTACCGCACGACCATGATCCTGGGTATTCTGGCGTATCCGGTGCGTTTTGCCGTCTGGGCGTTTTTCCCGCAGAACGAGATGCTCATCATTCTGGTGCAAATTCTCCACGGCGTCTGCTACGCCTTTTTCTTCGCGGCCGTTTACATTTTTGCGGAGGAATATTTTCCCAAGGACGTGCGGGCGAGCGCGCAGGGACTTTTCAACGTGATGATCCTGGGCGTCGGCGTGCTGGTGGCCAACAGCATTTGTCCGAAGCTGGCGCAGGAAACATTTCTGCAGAATGGCGCAACTGATTTCCATCACCTGTTTCTGGTGCCGTTGACGGTGGCCTTGCTGTCTGCCGCCGCGCTCGCCTTTTTCTTCTGGCCGCCTCCGGGAAGGGACAACCCCTCTGGCCGATAATGCCTTCCTAGTTATGGCCGAGATGGTCCTGTAAAATTTGCAGGAGTTTTTGGGGTAGATACGGTTTTTGGAGAAAGTTGGCGCCGTCAACCAAACTGAGACTTTTGCCAACCACTTCGCCGCTGTATCCGCTGGTGTAGACGACCTTGAGTCCGGGTCTGGCGGCCTGTAATTGTTGGGCCAGTTCATAGCCGTTCATGCCGTCGGGCATGATGATGTCGGTCAGCAAAAGTTGGATCCGGTCCTGATGTTCCTGCCAGACTTTCAAGGCCGCCACGCCGGATTCTGCCGCCAGGACGGTGTAACCGCACCGCTGGAGCAGGTTGGAGACCAGCACCCGCACCGCCAGTTCATCTTCAACCACCAGAATGGTGCCCGTGCCGTGGGGCAGTTTGACGGCGGCGAGGGCGGGTTCCTTTCCTGCCCACCCGCCGTCGATGGCGGGGAAATAGATGTTAAAGGTGCTGCCTTTGTTGACTTCGCTCGAGGCCGTGATCCAGCCGCGATGTTGCTGGATGATGCTGTAAACAGTGGCCAGTCCCAGCCCCGTGCCCTTGCCAACGGCCTTGGTGGTGAAAAACGGCTCGAAAATGCGCGGCAGGTTTTCCCCGGGGATGCCGCAGCCGGTGTCTCTGACCGTGAGACGAACGTGCGTCCCGGCGACCGCTTCGGGATTTTTTTCCACTTGTGCCTTGGTGAATTTCTCCTTGCTGGTACCGATGCTCAACTGTCCGCCGGTGGGCATCGCGTCGCGCGCGTTAACCAGGAGATTCATGAGCACCTGTTCGATCATGCCGGTGTCGGCGTGAATCAGGGCCAGATCGGGGGCATAGTTGGTTTGCAGTACAATGTCCTCACCCAAAATGCGCCGCAACATTCTGGTCAGGTTGGCAACCACTTCGTTCAAGTCCACGTTGGCCGGCCGCATGACCTGCTTGCGGCTGAAAATGAGCAACTGGCGTGTCAGGCTGGCGGCGCGCTCGGCGGCCTGGACAATCTGGCGCGAACAACCGGATCTCTCCGCGGGGTCAAGTTGCGGATTCAACAGGAGAGAGGCATTGCCCTGGATGACGGTGAGAATGTTGTTGAAGTCATGCGCCACTCCGCCCGCGAGCTGGCCGACGGCCTCCATTTTTTGCGACTGTCGGAGTTGTTCCTCCAGGTGCTTGCGCTGGACCCGGTTTCGCAGGGTGGCAATGCCGAAGGCCAGGTCAGCGGCGAGCTCCATCAACAATGCCGTTTCCTGGGGGTTGAAGGCATCAATCTGGGAGGAATAAACCGTTAGCGCGCCGAATATTTTATCACCCGCCTTGAGTGGCAGGCCGATGCTGGAACCAAAACCATGACGCAACGCTTCTTCCCGCCATAGCACAACGTTGGGGTTCTCGGCCAGATTCGAGAACGTGGTCGATTGGCCGGTGCGAATGGAAGTGCCGGTCGGGCCGCGGCCGCGTTCCGTGTCCGCCCAGGAGACTTGCAGATTTTCAAGATAATGGGCTTCGTTCCCGGCCCACGCAATGGGACGTACGGATTTGGGTTCGTCCTGCTCCGCATAGCCCACCCAAGCCAGACGAAATCCGCCAATCTCCGTTATGATTTGACAAATCTTCGTCAGCAGCGTGATTTCGTCGGTTGCCCGCACGACCACTTCGTTACATTTGCTGAGAGTTTGGAGCGACCGGTTGAGCCGGCGCAATTCCTCCTCGGCTTGTTTACGTTCGGTGATGTCGCGCGAAATGCCCATCGTGCCCGCGATTTTACCGCTGCTGTCCAATAACGGCATCTTTGTGCTGGTCGCCCATGTGATCCGCCCGTCAGGCCAATCTTCCCGCTCTTCCTTGTTGATGATCGGTTCGCCCGTGGCCATGATTCGCTGTTCATCTGCGTAGGCTTCGCGCGCGTGCTGTTCCCCGAAAATATCGAAGTCGGTCTTCCCGGCCGCGGCCTGGACATCGGTTAATCGCGCTCGCCTGGCGTAGGCCTCGTTGACTCGGATAAAGCGGCTTTGCCCGTCCTTGAAATAGACCAGGTCGGGAACGGCCGCGATCAGGTTGTCCAATAACTTCTGTTGCGCTAAAAATGTTTCCTCGGCTTGCTTGCGCTCGGTAATGTCGCGCCCAATTCCCACCAGGCCCTGAATCCGTCCCTGGCTGTCCCGGAACGGTACCTTGGTTGTCAGGTGTATGCATCTCCGGCCATCGGGGCTGACGCCTCTGCCTTCATGCTCCATGAGCGGTTCACCCTTAAGGACCTTCAATTCCGCGGCCCGGAACTCGGCAGCCACTTCAGGGGAAAAAAAGTCCGCGTCTGTCCGGCCAACGATTTGGGAGGGACTCTCTTTCCCGAAGTGTTTGGCGAGCGCTTCGTTGGCAATGAGGAAACGGCTATCCAGGTCTTTGACATAAAAAGTTTCCGGCAGCAGATCGATCAATGTGCGGAGCAGTTGGCGTTCGTTGGCAATGGCTTCCGCCACCTGTCTGCGCTCGGTGATGTCCTGGCAAAAACCGATGGAATGGCCGCGTCCCGTCATGACCGCGCGCAATGAAACCCAGATCAATTTTCCATCCTGCCGTTTGAAACGGTATTCGCCCTCGACATGCTTCCTGGTCGCCAGGAGCTGATACGTCTGGCGTACTTCCTCAAGGTCTTCGGCGGGATGCAAATCCTTGATGGAGGTGCCCAGCAAAGTCGCGGCGTCACAACCCAGCAAATGGCCGGCGGCCGGATTGCAATCCACCAGGCAGCCTTTCTCATCGGCCACAAGCACCGCCACCGGCGCGTTTTCGACATAAGAGCGGAATTTGGCTTCGCTTTCCCGCAAGGCGCTCTCGCTTTTTTTCAGATCGGTAATGTCGGTGTTGATGCCGAAGAGTTGCCAGCGGTTTTCACCCAACTTATGGATGGTGATGAATTCCTGCATCCAGTGCTCGATCCCGTGTTTGTCGGTGCAACGGAATTCGTTGCGATAAAACGGCGCGTCCTGGAGGAATGCGTCGCGGGCAACCAAATGCATCTGACGGAAGTCATCGGGATGGCGGTTCTCGCTCCAGACCTGTTGGTACGTCTTGTCCGGGGGCACGTCGAGCGGAAACACCTCCTGCGCTGCTTCCTCGTTCAACACGGGGAAATTCCAACGGAACAGCTGGGGTTCATTCATGACCCGCTCCCGCCATCCTTCGGGTGCCTCCATCTCCCCGTAATTCAGGATGCAACGAGTGCTTCGCATGACTTCATGCAGCCGCTCCTCGCTTTGCTTCAATGCCTCCTCAGTCCGCTTGAGCGTCGTGATGTCCACCGCCACACCCACGATGGCAGGCTCGCCGTTTTTGATTATGGGCGGGGAAATCGAGCTGGAGGGGAAGGGGATTTTGGTGGTTTGCAGAATGCGCGTTCGGCCCCTGGCATCGGTCAATTTTCCCTCGGTAAACTTTGGCCGGCCGCTGGTGATGACCTCCTGGTCATCTCGCATGAATGCCTTTGCCTGTTCACTGCCGGGCGCCATGTCCAGATCAGAAAGGCCGACCATTTGTTCCGCGGTCAGGTTGGTGGCCTCGGCGCAGGCGAGATTGACGAGCAGATGGCGGCTTTGCCGGTCTTTGACAAAAATGAAATGGGGCACCAGGTCCATCACCACTCGCAGGAGACGTTCACTGTTGCGCAAGGCTTCTTCCGCCTGCTTCCGCTCGGTAATCTCCCGGGCGAGGCCCAAATAAAACCGCTGGCCGTCCAGTTCAAAACAGCCCAGGCGAACCTCCGCCGGAAAAATGGTTCCATTCCTTCTCCGATGCCGTTGGTTCAAGGTGAGTGCCTCACCGGGCTGAATCCGATCCCAAACCGACTGGGCGTCGGTCAAATCGGAATCCGGCTCAAGGTCGAGCACATTCATCTGGAGCAGTTTCTCTCTCGCATAGCCCAGACTTTCGCAGGCGCACCGGTTTACATCCAGAATCCTGCCATTTCGATCATGCACAAAAAAGGCGTCCGCGGCCTGCTCCACCAAAATACGAAACCGCTCGTCGCTTTTCGACAACGCTGCTTCCGCCCGTTGACGTTCGGTGACTTCCTGTTCCCAGCGTCGTAATTGGCTTCGCAGCACAAAGTAAAGCAATAGCGCTGTGACGGCGACAAACGCCCAGCCCTTGTAGATCTCAAAACGGTTGCGAAGTACCGGATCGGCAACGACTGCCAGCAACATCCGGCCTGAAAGCAGTATCCAGGCGCTCCCAACGACTGCGTAGACCAAACAGGTGCGCAACGCTACTTTGGCTGGTTTGTTTTTCATTCGGGCCGTGCCACTTAAACCTTGCCTCACGCCTTCATTCGGCGTTAAACCAATTTTGCGATTTTGAAATCAATTTTTGTTGTTATTCCAATTCACGCCTCTGCTGGTGTCATTATGGCCATGCTGCTCAGTCAGCAGGATTTCTGCCGTTTCCGGGACAACGGCAGGTTGTGCCCACCCGCATCCACATGCAAAGAAACGGGTAAACTTCCAACTCGCTTTGCCCCGGCCATTGGAATAATGTGCCCATCCGATTATTTGCAATGACGACATCCGCGACCATTCGCCCAAGCAGCCGCATCCGGCAGGACTTTCTCGACTTCTTCAAGTCGAAGCAGCACACGATTGTGCCGTCTTCCAGCCTGCTGCCCGATTCGCCGAACCTCCTGTTCACGAATGCCGGCATGAACCAGTTCGTGCCCATTTTTCTCGGCCAGCTCCGATGCCCCTATCAACCCGGGCGCGCCGCCGACACCCAGAAATGCATTCGCGCCGGCGGTAAACATAATGACCTCGAAGATGTCGGCCTCGACACCTATCACCACACATTCTTCGAGATGCTCGGCAACTGGAGTTTTGGCGACCCCGACTCTAAGGACGGCGTCGGGGCAGGTTACTTTAAAAAGGAAGCGATCGACTGGGCGTGGGAATTGGTTGCCGGAGTCTGGAAATTTCCGCCCGAACGCCTTTACGCGACGATTTATAATCCCGACAAGTCCCAGGGCGACCCTTCCGAGCGCGATGAGGAGGCCTGGAACTGTTGGGCGGAAAAATTCCGCGCCGCCGGACTTGATCCCGCTGTCCACATCGTCTATGGCGGCAAGCAGGACAATTTCTGGATGATGGGCGACACGGGTCCGTGCGGCCCGTGCTCCGAATTGCATGTGGACCTCACGCCGGGCGGCAGCACCAACGGCAGCCTGGTAAACAAGGGCGACGCCCGTTGCATCGAAATCTGGAACCTCGTTTTCATCCAGTTCAATGCAAACCCCGACGGTACGTTTTCGCCGCTACCGGCCCGGCACGTGGACACCGGCATGGGTTTCGAGCGCGTTACCTCCATCATTCAAGGCACGAAGGGTTTCAAGGATTTCGCCAGCGCGAAAATCTCCAACTACGAGACCGACATCTTCCGCCCGATTTTCGACGCGCTGGAAAAATTAAGCGGGAAAAAATATGGCAGCACGCTGCCGCCGCTCGATCTCTCAGCGCTCAGCCCGCAACACTCCACCGACATCGCTTTCCGCGTCATCGCCGACCACATCCGCACGCTCGGCTTTGCGCTTGCCGACGGCATTCAGCCGGGCAACGAAGGGCGCGGCTACGTCCTGCGCCGCATCCTGCGCCGGGCCGTGCGTTACAGCCGTTCGCTGGGTTTCCGGGAACCGTTCTTTTACAAGCTGGTGACCGTGCTCGCCGACACGATGGGTGATGCCTTTCCCGAAATCCGCGCCCGGAAAAAACACGTCCAGGAGGTCATTCGGGTGGAGGAGGAAATGTTCAATAAAACGCTGGACCGGGGCATTGACCTTTTTGCCGAAGAGGCCCGGCGGGTTTCCACGAACCTGGTCGAATTCCCCGTGCCCAAGGGCGGACCGATTGTTGAGATCACCGATTTCGGGAGCAAGGTGATTCCGGGCGAGTTCGCCTTTAAACTCTACGATACCTATGGTTTTCCGCTCGACCTCACCGAATTGATGGCCCGCGAACGCGGCATGACGGTGGACAGGGAGGTTTTTGACAAGTTGATGGCAGAACAGCGTACCCGCGCCCGGGCCGCGCAAAAAAAGGAAGTTATTTCACTTTCGCAGATGGAAACCACCACGCCCACAAAATTTGTCGGCTACGACCGGCTTGGGGTGGAAGCCAAAGTTTTGGAGGTGGCGTCACTTAAGCACAAGACGGCGGTCGTTCTTGACGCCAGCGCCTGCTACGCCGAAATGGGCGGCCAGGTCGGCGACACCGGGGAACTGACCGGCAGCGGCGGGCTTTGGCGAATTACCAACACACAGAAGTCCGGCAACACGTGGCTGCACTTTGTCGAAGGCGGTGACCTGCCGGCGGTTGGTTCCCGCGTGACGCTCACCGTGGACCGGAACCGCCGGAATGCCATTGAGCGGCACCATACCGTCACCCATTTGCTGCACTGGGCATTGCACGAGGTTGTGAGCCGCGACGCGTCGCAGAAAGGCTCATTCGTCGGCCCGGACAAGTTGACCTTCGATTTCAACAGCGGACCGCTTGCGCCACAGCAGGTGGCCGACATCGAAAAGCTCGTGAACGAACGCATTCTGGAAAACGCCGGTGTGTCGTGGGCGGAAGTTCCTTATGCCGACTTAAAATCGCGCAAGGATGTGATGCAATTCTTTGGCGACAAATACGGAGACGTTGTCCGCGTTGTGCAAATCGGCGGCCAGCCCAAAAAACTGGACGGTTATTCGATGGAATTGTGTGGCGGCACGCATACGCGGGCCACGGGCGAAATTGGCCTGTTCCGCATCGTTGGCGAGAGTGCGATTGCCGCCGGTGTTCGGCGCATCGAAGCCGTTGCCGGGTTGGAGGCATATCGCCGGGCCACCGACGAAGTGACGCTTATCCAATCACTCTCCGATAAGGTGAATTCACCGGTACACGAGTTGGAGAAGAAAATCGAGGCGCTGCTCGAACACCAGAAGCTGGTCGAGAAGCAACTCAAGTCGGCACAGCAACGCGAAGCTTCCAACGCCGCCAGCCGTCTGCTGGAAGAGATTCACCAGGTGAACGAAATACCGGTCATTATCCACAACCTCGGCGCCGTGGACGGCGATTTCCTCCAGGCCGTCGCCGATTCGTTGAGGGAGCGTTTCAAGGGAGTGATTGTTCTCGGTGGCGGCCCGCAGTCTGGAAGCGTGGCGCTCGTGGCGGCGGTCACCCCTGATTTCGTTTGGAAGGTTCAGGCCGGCAAAATCATTCAGCAGATTGCGCCGATCGTGGGCGGCAAAGGCGGCGGGAAACCGGACAATGCGCGTGGCGGCGGCAAGGACGCCAGCAAGCTCGACGAGGCGCTGGCTATGGTGAAAACGTTGCTGAGCTGAACGTCACAAACTTCATTTTGGCGCGCCGGTTTGAGGTTTTGCAGGTGTCCACGACAGATTTTGCCAATGATCGGCTTTTAACTGGCATTGCTGCATTATTATGTTGATTATAAGTCACTTATGTCAATATTTTTCTTTTTCCCTGTTGCTGGATAATCGGCCGTTCTAAAATTCAGCCGGTATGAAACATAATCGGGGGCTAAACAAAGCCCCAAATGGCAATATTGTATTGAGGCAGATGCAGTTAAAGGATCTGCCTCCAGTTTTTCGACTGGGACAAAACCTTTTTACCGCTGAAGACTTGCCGACACTGTATCGGAGTTGGGACGAATACGAGATTCTGGAATTGTTTCGTTCGGACGAAGAAACCTGCCTGGTGGCCGAAGACGATGAAAAGATCATCGGGTTTGCGTTGGGCTGCATGATGGATAAACCGCGCAGCGCCTGGCGATACGGCTGGCTGGAGTGGCTGGGCGTGGCGCCGGGTTACAAGCGGCACGGCATCGCCCGGCGCTTGTTGAACCACTTGACGCAGCTCTTCATTGATCGCGAAGCGCGCATCATGCTCGTGGACACCGACGAAGACAATGCCGATGCGCTGGCGTTCCTGCGTGACACAGGCTTCGGCCAGGAAACCCGGCATGTGTATCTGTCGCGAAACCTGGATGAACATCCCAAACGGCTCGGACGCAGGAACGGACACCGGAACAGCAAGGTTCATTAATTAACAGTGTTCGTGCTGCAAATCCGAAAAGCGCACGGCGTCAAACTAATTTTTTATTTCCACGCAATCGCGGATTTTCTGAAGGAGTCTGGTTGGTTCGAAGGGTTTTTCGAGGAAGGCTTCGTTGTCGCGGAGGGGAGAATCCTTGCCGGGCATGTTGTTGGCGTAGCCGCTGCAGTAAATGATCTTGAGCCCGGGTTTGTCGGTTCGCAAGCGGTCGGCCAGTTCGCGGCCGTTCATGCCGTCAGGCATGACCATGTCGGTGACCAGGATATCAATGCCCTCCCGGCGGTCGCGCCAGATTTCCAGGGCCTGCAGGCCCGAGCCGGCAGCGTGAATCTGGTAACCATGCCGTTCCAGCACACGTTGCATCAACCGGCGCAAGGCGATCTCGTCTTCGACCAGCAGAATCGTTTCGGTGCCGCCCGGCGCCTGGGACGGAGTGGCGGGCTGGTCCCCGTTGACGAGTTTCCGGGCCAGGCGCGGGAAATAAACGTGGAAGGTGGTTCCCTGGTTGAGGTGGCTTTCGACTTCAAGCCAGCCCTGATGTTGTTCGACGATGCCAAAGACAGTGGCCAGTCCCAGACCGGTGCCTTTGCCCACGTCCTTGGTGGTGAAGAAGGGTTCAAAGAGGTGGGGCAGATGTTCAGGGGCCACACCGCAACCGGTGTCGGTGATGGACAGGCGGACAAAGTCGCCGGGCCGGGCGGTATGTTTGGTGAACCGGGTGGTGTCGGTAAGGGTGACGGGGGCGGTTTCCACGGTGAGCCGGCCGCCTTTGGGCATGGCGTCGCGGGCATTGACGGCCAGGTTCATGAGGATTTGTTCCAACATGCCGGGGTCGGCGTGGATGGGAGCGCCGCCGGGGGCGTAACGGGTTTCCAGGGCAATATCTTCGCCGATGAGCCGGCGCAACATTTTGGTGACGTTGGCGACGACCTCGTTGAGGTCGAGGTCGGCGGGTTGCATGGGCTGGCGGCGGCTGAAGGTGAGCAACTGGCGGGTCAGGTTGGCGGCGCGATTGGCGGCGCGGAAGATTTCGGCGTTGGCGGAACTTTGCTCGTCGGGCGTGAGCGTGCCCATTTGCAGGAGGGAGACGTTGCCCTGAATGACGGTAAGGATGTTGTTAAAATCGTGGGCGACGCCGGCGGCCAGTTGACCGAAGGCCTGCATCTTCTGTGATTGCCGCAATTGCTCTTCCAGTCCCTTGCGCTCGGTGATGTCACGGAAACTCCAGATTCTTCCGTAATGTTTTCCCTCTTTTCCGATGACCGGCGAGGAATACCGGTCCAAAATGGTTCCGTCCTTCAATTCAATCTCGTCCCGGCTGATTTCGTTGGGGTGCGAATAGAGATGGGTGACTTTTTCAACGAATTGTTCAGGGTTTTTGGTCTGGTTCATGACGAATTGGACCTGCTTCTTGTCGTCATTCTCATCCAGGATGTTTTGGGGAATCTTCCACAACTCAGCCGTTCGCCGGTTTTGGAGAATCTTCTTTCCTTCATTGTCCACCACCAGAATTCCTTCAATGGAGGAATTGAGCTGGGCTTCGAGCAGCGCCGTCTTCCCGCGCAACTCTTCTTCCGCGTGTTTGCGCTCGGTAACGTCGCGAAAACTCCAGACGCGGCCAGTGGGTTTGCCGTCAAGCCGCTGGGGGCAGGAATAACGCTCAAAAATACGTCCATCCTTGAGTTCCAGCATGTCGAAACCCTCCGCCCCGATATCCGCATAAAGTTCCCGCACTCTTCGCAAGAAGGCCTCGGGATCCTTGAGTTGCTCCGTGACCAGGGCCAGCACCGGTGCATCGTCGCGTGCGTCCAGCAGATTCTGGGGAATATGCCACAGCGATTGGAAACGTTTGTTGAAGGTGACAATCCGGCCGGCGAGGTCCACCACCAGAATACCGTCAGCCGTGGAGTCGATGGTGGATCGCAGGAGTGAAACCGTACGCTGCAATTCCTGCTGTGCGTGCTCGCGTTCGGTGACGTCAAGGAAGCTCCAGACGCGCCCAACCGGTTTGTCTTCGAGATGCTGCGGACAGGAATAACGTTCAAACACGCGTCCATCCTTGAATTCAATTACATCGAAGCTCTCCGCTTCCGGCATCGCGTAAAGTTCCCGCACCTTATTCAGAAAGGTATCCGGCTCCTTGAGCTGGCTGATGGAATGGGCGAGGGCAGCGTCATCATTGCGTGATTCAAGAATATTTCGCGGCATCTGCCATAAGGATATGAAACGCTCGTTGAAAGAAATAATCTGGCCGGCATGATCCACCACCAGGATGCCGTCGGCTGTCGAGTTTAACGTGGATTGAAGCAATGAAACCGTGCGCCGTAATTCCATTTCAGCCTGTTTGCGTTCGGTAATATCGAGCAGGAAACCGTGCCATAAAAAGCTGCCATCCGGTTCACGCACAGGCGATGAGCAGCCCTCGACCCAGATCAAGCCCTTCTCCGGATGATAAACTCGAAATTCCTCCCGCCACAGGGACATGTTGTTCGCGGATTTTTCGACGGATGATTTCAAGCGGGCAATATCGTCCGGATGAGTGCGGTTCAAAGCCGGATTGGCATCCTGGATGAGGTCTTCGGGTTTGAAGCCGTAAATGTTTTCAATGCTCGGGCTGGCATAGGGAAAACAGGTGGTCCCGTCCGGTCGAAGTCGATAAGCGTGAATGACGCCGGGCGCCGTGGCGGCCAGCTTGGAAAGTTGTTCCTCCAGTTTGAGCCGCTCTTGCACGGCAGCTTCCGATTTCTTCCGTTCGGTAATGTTCCGGATGATCACGACGACCCGATTTTCGAACAGTGGCACCAGCCTGGCCTCGTAAAAACCTTTCCCCTCTTCGAGTGGCAGTGAATATTCAATACTGACGGGTTTTTTTTCCTTCGACACCCGGGCCATGGCTTCACGGAACTGGTCGCCAACCTGTTTGACGGGAATATCCTGGATCCGCTTCCCGAAAAATTTTTGGGGCTGGAGCAGGAGATCACCTTTGGCGCCTCCTTTGAAGTCGAGAATGGTGCCTTCCTGATCGAGGCAGAACAGCAGATCGGGAATGGCCTGGAAGACTGCGCGCATCTCCGAATTCGCCTGCAACAGTTCCTGTGAACTCAGGTCGAGGGAACGTTCCAACATCATGCGGTCATCATCAAATTCCGTGTAGGCATCGTTGATGGCGCTGATAAAGCTCTGGCACCCTTCGGGGAGTGTGAACTTCTCTCCAAAGTGCCGTTTGAGCTGGCGTTTCAACAGGCTGTGCATCGGTTGCATATTATTGCTCCGAAAGCGTGGTGATGGTCATGGTCTGGTTATGCAACTCGCATTTGGCGCCGGGCGTGAATGGGGAAATTTCTCCGTAGGAATAGAACCCCGTCAATACGGTGCGTTCACCCAGGACATCGCGTACGCCTTCGACTTCCTCTTCGATGCGTTGTTTCAGGACGAGTTTTCGGCCAACGCAACTGATGAGAATCGCCAGGTCGGGACTGGTGGAGCCAATCGCCCGGTAGCTGGTCCGGGCGGCTCCGGCGGCGCCGTCAATCAACCGGTCAAAGTTTGCTTTCATCAGGCGCGCGTAGGCACCTTCCGGGACATCCCCCGCAAAGGTCATGTTCTGCTCCTTTTCATCTACGGATAAAATGGTACGAACGACCGCCGTATCACCGGTCTTGGTTCGCAGGCTTAAGGGAAACAGCAAGCCGGCAGCCGGGAGCTTTTCCGCGTGCTCGCCGAGATATCTTTTGTACAAGCCAAGAGCCGATTGTCCGTCCAGTTCATACAAAACATTCCCCTTTGACCGGGTGATGAGCCGCTCCGGGCCGAAGGAATCCCAACCGCCCAGGGAGCCAAAACCGATTTTCAAACGGCTTCCGTACAGACCCAGGGCGACAATGGTTTCCTTTTCCGGGACACCGTTCCAGCAGACCAGGGTTTCTTGAAATCTTGCGCCATCACCCGCCAGTCCGCCGGTGATGGTGACCCCATGGGGTAGATGTTTCATCAAACCCCTGACCAGATCGCTCCCATTGACTTTCAGTCCGTCTGAAAACACGAGAACATGCGCCAGTTTGTCCGGTGTTTCTGATTTCCCGGGGACTGAAGGTGGGAATGCCTGAGCCAGAAACTCGCCTGCCTGGGAGCTGCCTTCAAACTCGTTGAGCCTGGCCCGGGCGCCTTTGATTTGTGTGTGCTCAAAATTCAACGCCGTGGCGATCAGCGATTCATCCAATACTTCCGTGCCACAAATCTCGCCCGCTGTCGAACAGCCCAGGACCATGGCCGACGGGTAGGACTTTCTGATGCTATCAATCGCTTCTGATTGCCCGAGGGCGGAAACAGCGCCAAAAACCAGGACTAACTGGGCGGATTCTCCCGGGTTTCCGGATCTGGTGGAGGTCCAGCCGGTTGAGGTGGTCCACTTTCTTTGCTCAATCTTCACAGTTCGTGGCAAGCCGCAATTGGGATGCCAGAACCGGCGGTTTTTGTTACCACCCTTTGCTTTTGACCGACAGCGAGTTATTTCAATGCTTTAACAGGCTGTTTTAATAGTTAAGATTAAACTTCCTGCCAAAGACACAACCTGCTTTTCCGCAGCCAGCCCTTTGATTTGCAGGGAAAAATGACCAGGCGCGATCAGCCGAGCCGCTTCCGCAGGCCGTCCAGCTGGTTGTTGAGTGCCTTCGGCAGTTTGCCGTCGAATTTCGCGTAATTCGCCGCCACGTCCCTGGCCTCCTCTTTCCAGCCGGCCACGTCCACAGCGAGCAATTGTGGCAGATCGTTGGCGGGCAAATTCAACCCCGAAACGTCGAGTGCGTCCAACGTGGGCAAATTCCCGATCGGCGTCTTTTGCGCCTTGCCGGTGCCTTCGACCCGTTCACAAATCCACTTGAGCACGCGGCTGTTTTCGCCGTAACCGGGCCACAGCCATTTGCCGTTCGCGTCCTTGCGAAACCAGTTCACAAAGTAAACCTTGGGCAGCTTGGCGCGGTCGGTGCGTTGCGCAAAGGCGAGCCAGTGCGCCAAATAATCGGCCATGTTGTAGCCGCAAAAGGGCAGCATGGCGAACGGATCGCGGCGCATGACCCCGGCCTGGCCGAGCGCGGCGGCAGTGGTTTCCGAGCCGCAAGCCGAGCCCATGAACACGCCATGCTCCCAGTCAAACGCCTCGTTCACCAGGGGAATCGTGTGCGGCCGGCGTCCGCCAAAGAGAATGGCCGAGAGCGGCACACCTTCGGGGTTCTGCCAGTCAGGATCAATGACCGGGCATTGCGCCGCGGGGGCGGTAAAGCGCGAGTTCGGATGCGCCCCCTTCTTTCCATTGTCGGGCGTCCATTCGTTGCCCTGCCAGTCAATGCCCTTGGCCGGGGCGGGCACGCCCATGTCTTCCCACCACACATCGTTGTCCGGCGTCAGCACGACATTGGTGAAAATGGTGTTCTTCGCGCAGGCCGCCAGGGCATTGGGGTTGGATCGCGCGGAAGTGCCCGGCGCAACACCGAAAAATCCCGTCTCGGGGTTCATCGCGTAAAGCCGCCCGTCCCGGCCGATCCGAATCCACGCAATGTCGTCGCCGAGGGTCGTCACCTTCCAGCCCGGCACCGTCGGCTGCATCATGGCCAGATTCGTTTTCCCGCACGCGCTTGGAAACGCGGCGGCAACGTAATATTTTTTGCCCTGGGGTGAAGTCAGGCAAAGAATCAACATGTGCTCGGCCATCCAGCCTTCCTTTTTGGCCACCGTGGAGGCGATGCGCAGGGCGAGGCATTTTTTGCCCAGCAGCGCGTTGCCGCCGTAACCGGAGCCGTACGACCAGATGGATGGTTCCTCGGGGAAATGAACGATGTATTTGTTTTTTGGGTCGCCTTCGCACGGCCACGAAACATCTTTTTGACCGGGCTTCAGCGGCGCGCCCACCGAGTGCAGGCAGGGAATGAACGTGCCGTTCGTGCCCAGTTTGTCCAGCACGGCTTTGCCCATGCGCGTCATGATGCGCATGTTGACCACCACGTAGGGTGAATCGCTGATTTCAACGCCGATTTTGCAAATAGGCGAATCGAGCGGTCCCATCGCAAAGGGAATCACATACATCGTCCGGCCCTGCATGGAACCCTTGAACAGCCCCAGCAGCTTCTGCTTCATCTCGGCGGGATCGGCCCAGTTATTCGTCGGCCCGGCTTCCTCTTTCGTTTTCGAGCAGATGAAGGTCCGGTCTTCCACGCGGGCTACGTCGCTCGGATGCGACCGCGCCAGGTACGAGCCGGGACGTTTCTTTTCATCAAGTTTGGTGAACGTGCCGCTTTTGACCATCAGGTCGCACAACATCTGATCTTCCGCCGCCGACCCGTCGCACCAATGAATGCGCGCCGGTTGGCAGAGGTCGGCCATTTGCCGGACCCAGTTGAGAATGTTTTGATTGGAAGTCTGCGGTTTGTCGTATGCGTTGCTCATTATCTGTATTGATGCGTTACTTTAACCTGTCGATGTCCGCAGAAACTGCCAGAAGCGCACGAATTTGAACAGTTAAAATTAAAATTTTGTGCGTTCCTTTTGCTTCGCGGCGTCCCCGGAATTATGCTAAGAGTGAATCGAATGAATCCGTCGTCTGCCCATCACGCCAGGCCGTCTGCGGCCAATGCCTGCCTCGCCCGCTCGGTGGTGGACACCCTGGCCGAGGAACCGACGCTGGAAGCGGTGACCATTGACCGCGCGCAGCGGAAAATTTCCGTGGCCACGCTGGGCCGCGCCGACGTGGCCCGGTTGACGGAGTGCATCACCACCCGGTTCCAGACCGCCCAGGCCGCCGACGCCGGCCATACCTGCTCCTTGTTGAGCGGCGAGGGCGATTGTTTTTCGTGCGACACGCCGTTGTCCGGGGACGAACGCAAAAGAATCACAATCCAAAACGACGGCCCGACGACGACCATTGCGCGGGTCACGTGCCCGACCGCGCCGACCTTCTGGCGCTGGCGCGACATGCCGTTTCCAAAAGTCGTGCCGCGCGACGTCGAATTTCTTGAACACGTCGGCGAGATTGACGAATGGAAAACCCAGCTCGCCGCCGCGATTTTGTGCGGTGTCTTCGGATTGGCCGGCTTTTTCCTCGGCCGGTTTGGGCATCCCACACCGTCGGTCCTCAGTTTCATCGCGGCCTATCTGGCCGGCGGATTCTATCCGGCGGAGGAGGTCTGGGAAAGATTACGCAAGCGCACGATTGACGTGCATTTCCTCATGCTCGCCGTGGCGGTGGGCGCCGCTTCCATTGGCGCCTGGGCGGAAGGCGCCACGCTGCTGTTTTTGTTCTCACTCTCCGGTGCGCTCGAACATTACGCGCTCGGTCGCACCCAGAAGGAAATCCGCTCGCTCTTTCGCGACGCGCCCAAAGTCGCCACGGTGCTGGATGTCCAGGGCAAGGAACGCGAAGTCAAAGTTGAACAACTCAAACAGGGGATGCGCCTGCTGATCAAGCCCGGCGTGCAGTTTCCGGTGGATGGTGAAATTGCCAGGGGCAATACGGCCGCGGATGAATCGAACCTGACCGGCGAAGCGACGCCGGTAAAGAAGGCCGTCGGCGATACCGCGCTGGCGGGCACCATCAACCTTTGGGGCGCGGTCGAAGTCGTTGTCGCACGGCCCGCCGCCGAAAGCGCGTTGCAGAAAATCATAACGCTCATCAAGGACGCGCAACAACGGAAGGCGCCGGCGCAACAGTTCACCGACAAATTCAGTTCGATTTACACCTACGCCGTCATCGGACTTTCTTTCGTGATGTTTTTCGTCTGGTGGCTGGGATTTCGTCTGGCGCCGTTTTCCGTGGCCCATGGCGACGAGCAGAGCGCGTTTTATCGCACCATGACGCTGTTGGTCGTTTCGTCGCCCTGTGCGCTGGTGCTTTCGATTCCGTCGGCGGTGCTGGCCGCCATCGCGTGGGGCGCGCGGCACGGCATCCTGTTCCGCGGCGGCGCCGCCGTGGAAAAACTGGCGGAGACGAACATCGTGGCGCTCGACAAGACCGGGACGCTCACCACCGGTGAATTAAGGGTTGAAAAAATCGAAAGTTTCCCGCCCGGACGCGAATCGGAAATCGCGAGGCTGGCCTTCTCGCTGGAACGGCTTTCCACGCACCCGCTCGCCCGCGCCATCACGCGTTACGGCAAGCAGCAGAATCTGGAGCCGATTGAGTTCGAACATTTTGAATCGGTGACGGGACAGGGCTTGCGCGCGAATCGGGACGGCAGCGTTTGTGCGCTCGGCGGCCGCGATTGGATTGCGGAGGGCCGTCATGCCGACGCCATGGCGCTGGCGCCGGTGACCGACGCCGGTTTCTCCGAGGTCTGGATTGAAGAGAATGATTTGCTGGGCCGCGTCATTTTGCGCGATGACATCCGCCCGCAATCCGCGACGGTCATTCAGGAACTGCGGGATGAGGGCTTGCGCACGGTGGTATTGACCGGCGACCGCAAGGCGACGGCGGAACATTTGCGCGAGCAATTGAAGCTCGACGACGTGCGTGCCGAGTTGAAACCGGAACAAAAAGTCGAGGCGGTCCGTGCCTTGAGTGAAGCCAACCGGCGCGTGGCGATGATTGGCGACGGCGTGAACGACGCGCCGAGCCTGGCCGCCGCACATATCGGCGTGGCCATGGGCGCGCGGGGTGCCGACGCCGCGCTCGAACAGGCGGATGTGGTGCTGATGAACGACCGGCTGGAAAATTTCCTTGCCGCCTTCCGCCTGAGCCAGCGGGCGCGGCGCATCATCCGGCAGAACCTGTTCATTTCGCTCGGCACGGTGGTGGTGCTGGTGTCGTTCGCCATGCTCGGAAAAATTCCCCTGCCCATCGGCGTGGTCGGCCACGAAGGCAGCACGGTGGTCGTGGTGATGAACAGTTTGCGATTGTTGTTTGGCGCGGCATCGGCCAATAAAAAGACATGAACGCGCGCCAATTCGTTTCCCGCTTTCAAAGCCTGGTCAACCGGGGAAGTTTTCTGAAGGCGGGAAACATATCCCCCAAGACGCGGCCGAAAATTCCAGCCAGCGCACCCAGGGTTTTGATTTTCTCGCCGCACCCGGACGACGAGTGCATTGTCGGCGGGCTGGCATTGCGGTTATTGCGTGAAGCCCGGTGGAACGTCATCAACGTCGCTGTCACGCTCGGCAGCAAGCAGGAACGGCAAGCCTTCCGTCGGCGTGAATTGCAAAACGCTTGCGCGTCGTTGGGCTTTGGTGTGGTGGTGCCGAAGGAACAGGGTTGGCCGCGTATCACTCTTGAATCACGGAAACAAAACCGGGCGCATTGGCAAGCGGCGGTCAGAGGCGTCGCCGGAATTCTGGCTGAGCATCGGCCGCGCGTGATTTTGATTCCACACGAACAGGACGGGCACCCGGTGCACATCGGCACGCATTTTCTGGTGTTGGACGCGCTGAAAACTCTGCCCGCCGGTTTCCGATGTCATGTCATCGAGACGGAATTTTGGGGACAAATGGCGGAGCCGAATCTGTTGGTGGAATTGAGTGCCGCGGATGTCGGCGATCTGGTCGCGGCGCTGGCGTGCCACGCGGGCGAAGTGCGGCGCAATCCGTATCACGTGCGCCTGCCGGCGTGGCTGATCGACAACGTGCGTCGCGGTGCGGAACGGGTCGGCGGACAGGGCGGGAGGGCGCCGGATTTTGTGTTCGGCGCCATTTACCGGCTTGAGCAATGGTCGCACGGACGACTGGTTCAGGTTCGACCGCGGCAAAGATTTTTGCCGCGCACATTGAATATTGGGAAGCAGTTGAAATGAGACGAAATCCACTTTAGCTCGTGGGTAGGGCAGTTGGCCAACGGATACCGGCAAATTTCGCAATGAAGCTCAAATCAGGTCCAACGACTATGCTGTGGAGTGTTTTAACGGGCTGCTACCGGTAGTTCTTGTCGTCCACCCGGTCGAGATCCATGCCGTCTTTGAACACACCCACGGTGACGATGGCAAAGGTGAACACGGTCGTTCCGGGCTCGAGATGTCCGCCGAACGCCTTGTCGGGATCGGAGAAGGTGATGTGGGCATGGACACGGCCGTCAATCACGTAGCCGTTCATGCCGGCGATGTCGGCCGGGCCGGCGGGATTCTTCACCAGGACGTTCTTGGAGGGAAAAGTGCCATTACTTACCGTATGGTAATGATAACTTTTTACCGAGCCAATGCCGGACAGGATGACGGCATTGCGGATTTTGCATACCTTCACCATCCGCTCCAAACCAGCCAGCAGGTCGGTTTGGTATTTGAAGCGTAGTACGAGGACCCGGTCGAACTGGCCGGTGAGCGCATACACGTCCGGTACCTGGTCACTGTTGGGCCTGGCGTCCTCCGCCGGTGTGGTGGCGTTGGTCAATTCGGTATGGATTGGCTGGGCCGCTGCCAGGTCAAGGATGGCCAGGGAAACCAGGACTTGAATCAGTCTGCGCATAAAATGCCTCTTGGGTTGGTGGATGTGGTTGAATCGGATGAAGACTAAAGTTGGGCAGGGTGCTGAACAAGCCCGGAAGGTGGTGATATCGTTTTCGGGTTTGCATTGGTGGGGAACTTTTCCCATTGTTGGTACATCCGATAATCGGGATGAAGAAGAAATTGAAATGGATTTTGGGAGCGCTCGTCGTCGTGTTTGCCTTGTTGCAATTGACGAATCCGGCGCGCACGAATCCGCCGGTCGTTCATGATTTTCTGGCCGCTGAAACGCCGCCGCCGCCCCTCGCCGCGATGTTCCGCGGGGCATGTTACGATTGTCATTCCTACGAAACCCAATGGCCGTGGTACAGCCATATCGCACCGGTATCATGGTTGATTGCGAACGACGTGCAGGGCGGGCGCCGGCATTTGAATCTTTCCGACTGGCCGGTGGACGACCCGGAACACGCCGCCAAACGGCTGGAAAACGCCAGTGAAGAACTGGGCTACAACGAAATGCCGCCGGCGAAGTACCAGATGATTCATCCGGCATCCCGGATCACCGCCGACCAACGCCAGCAATTGATTCAATGGCTCGATCAGGAGGCCAAACGCTTGAAAACCGTCGCTGCTGCGGGAAAATAATTCATGCTCCATAGCGAACTGATCCCGGCCCGGGAGAAAAATTCCCAAAGGCTGATGGTGATGCTGCACGGTTTGGGTGACAGCATCGAAGGCTATCGCTGGCTGCCGGAGGTGATGGAACTGCCGTGGCTCAATTATCTGCTCGTCAACGCGCCGTATGACTACTACGGCGGTCATGCCTGGTTCGACTTGAACGACATCGTGCCCGGCGTGCAGCACAGCCGGACCCTGCTTTTTGAATTGCTCGATGATTTGCCGTCGCGCGGATTTCCGGCGGAACAAATCACCTTCGGCGGTTTTTCGCAGGGTTGTTTGATGGCCGTTGACGTCGGCTTGCGCTATCCGCATCGGTTTGCAGGGGTTATCGGCATCAGCGGCTGGGTGAGCCAGCTGGAAAAATTGCTGCAGGAACTCTCGCCGGTCGCCCGTCAACAGCGGCTGCTCATGACCCATGGCACCGGCGACCCGTTGATACGGATTGATCCGGTCCGCGGACAAATTCCGCTGCTCAAAGCTGCGGGCCTCAATGTGGAATGGCGTGAAATTGAAAAGGTCCACACGATCACCGAGGAGGAAATCGTGCTGATCCGGGATTTTGTGCAAGCCGGCTATTCTGCTTGAAACTTCGGAGGGACGAGCTCCGTGAGTCCCCAAAACCAGTTCCCGAAGCAATTCAGGGACTCGTGTAACTCGTCCCTCCGATTTGTCACACTTCCACCTCGCGGTGGGCGCCGGGAATCCAGATTTGTTCCGGGCGCGGTTGGCCGGCGGTTTCCCAATCCATCGCGCGGCCTACGATGTTCCGCATCTGGGTGAACCACCAGTTGGCGCGGACTTGGCGGTTCCGCGGCGCGGGATTTAGTGGAACTTTGCCACCATGGATGCCGAGTTCGAGTTGTTCGTTATTCATATCGTGCCTTTCATTTTTAATGGCATCCTAAGGGGTTGGGTTGGACAAATGCTGTCCAACCCAAAGAAAAATCGGGAGTATGTACTTAACGCAAACCCAGGGAAAATGAAGGAAACGATTAAATGGGCAGCCAACCGGGCAACTGCCACGATGGAAAAATCTGATTAAGTTTGAGGCCAGCCATCATCGGGGAATTTCCTTGGCCGGGACAGTTTGACCGTCGCTGGCCGGCTTACTACGGTTTCTTGAGGATTTTCCCGAACTCGCCTTCAACCGGTTCAATTTCGATCCGGCCGCTTTCGTGGTGGGCATGGGGCCTGGATTTCTTTTCCACTGCCTTGGGTGTGCCGGCGGTCATGGCCGGCAGCGTGACAGCCGGGAGCGATTCGGCCGGCTCGTTATCGAGCGGTTCCGCGTTCTGACCGGGGATGAAGAAGTTGCCCCGGGTTTCCAGCCATTTGGCGTAACGCTGGAAGGTCCACATGCCGTGGTCGGCGCCGGTTTCGATGGCCGTGATGACTTTGAAAAATTCGCGGGTGCGGATGAAGTTTTTCACGGCATGGGTCGCCATCAGGATTTCGCACTCGGGAACCAGGATGTTCAAGTCCTGCCGGAACCGGAGCCGTTGCGAAATGACCGCGACGAGGCAATCGGCCAGTTGCGAGCAGACAGCGCTTTGGATCTCCGCCGGAAAGGCGGAAGCCACGCGTTGGATCGCCTCGGCGCAGGTTGAGGAATGCACCGTGGCCAGGACAAGATGGCCGGTCTCTGACGCACTCAGGGTCAGGCGCATCGTTTCCGGGTCGCGCATTTCGCCCACCATCAGCACGTCCGGGTCCTCGCGCAAGGCGTCCAACAGGGCCTGCTCGAAACTCGGCGTGTCGCGTCCCACTTCGCGCTGGCGGATGTAGGCGCGGCGCGGGCGGAAGGTGTATTCAATAGGACTTTCCACCGTCACGATGTGCCGGGCATCGGTGAGATTGATTTCCTGGATCAAGGCGGCCAGCGTCGACGATTTGCCGCTGCCGGTGGGGCCGCAAATCAGAATCAGGCCGTGGGTGTTTTTGACCAGTTTTTTCAGGTCCGGCAGCAGATTGAGTTTTTCCACCGTGGCCTGAAACGGCGCGAGCAGGCGGATGGCCAGGCCAACGCCACGCGACGTTTGCAACACATTGATCCGGCAACGGACACCGCGGACGGTTTTGGACAGGTCATACGAACGCCGCTCCAGGAAGGCGGGCCAATGGTTTTCGCCAATGAGCGTGTGCGCCATGTCCAGCAGGGTTTTTGGTGCTATCGGTTCGCCGGCCACCCGCAAGGCGCCCCGCACGCGCAAGGCCGCCGGCATCCCGGCTTCCAGGTGCAAGTCACTGGCGCCGTTGGCCGCCGCCGATTCAATCAATGATTCCAATTCCATGCGATTTCAACCTGTTAAAGCAACACTTGGGCCAATGAAAAGTTCCAGGATTAACCAAGGGAATTTTTCCAGGCGGCCACGGCGGCCTTGATTTCCGGCGCGCAATTTACCTGCGGTTTGACGAACCGCGGCGTAAACCACGGAAACATCCCAATCAAATCCGACGTGACCAGAATTTGCCCGTCACAATCGGGACCGGAGCCGATGCCGATGGTCGGAATCGGCAGAGCTTTGGTCAACTCGTTCGCCACCGGCGGCGTTACCAGTTCCAGGACAATGGCAAACGCACCCGCATCGGCCAGTGCCTGAGCGTCGTCGAGCAGCGCCTGGTGTTCCGGTTCTTTTTTGCCTTTGACGTGATAACCGCCTTCTTCGACGACGTGCTGCGGCAACATGCCCAGATGTCCGCAAAAGGGAATGCCCGCGGACACAATCGCGCGAACCTGTTCGAGGATTCCGCGTCCACCTTCGGCCTTCACGAATTCCGCGCCGGCGGCCACAAGACGTCTGGCATTTTTGACCGCATCGGCCGGCGTTTCATAACTCCGATACGGCATATCCGCGCCGAGCAAGGCCTTCGGTTGCGCCCGCGCCGCGGCACGCATGTGATGTTCCATGTCCGCCATCGTCACGTGCGTGGTGTCGGGATAACCCAGCACGACCATGCCCAGCGAGTCGCCGACATGGATGAACGGAATGCCCGCCTCGTCGAGCAATTTTGTCATGGGGAAATCGTAGGCCGTCAGCGCGGCAATTTTTTCGCCGCGGCTTTTCATCGCGCGAATGGCGTCAACGGTGATTTTTATCTGGTTCATTGTGCTTTCACGAAGCAAAGAACTGGCACGGACTAAAATTCCTCATCCGACCTCCGGCCTCCCTCTCCCCGCCCGGCGGGGAGAGGAAAGAGGCGAGGGGTTCGTCATCTCTTATATTCAATCCACGTCATCCATTCATCCGCGATTAAAACTCTTTAGCAATTCCACCGGCGCTGCCGTGGCCGTGCCGACCTTGCCCACGACGATGCCCGCCGCATGATTCGACAGGATGGCCGCCTCCAGCGGCGACGCACCGGCGGCAATCCCCAGTGTAAAAGTGGCGATGACGGTGTCACCGGCGCCGGAGACGTCAAACACTTCCTGCGCCACGGTGGGAATGTGAACCGGCTTCTGCCCGCGCTGGCAGAGCAACATGCCCAGTTCGCCCAACGTGATGAGCAAAACGGCCGGCCGGAGTTCGTTGAGCAAACGTTCGGCGGCGAGCATGAGATTTTTATCGGCCAGCGGATGCGAGCAGCGCGTTTCGTCCGGCAGGTTCGCCAGTTCAAAGGCTTCCTTGCGATTGGGCGTGATGAGCGAAAGGCCGGCCAGGTTCAAATGGTGAACCGGCTTGGGATCGAAGCTCATCCAGACGCCGCGCGCCCGGCAAAGCGATTTGAGTTCATTGAGCAACGGCTGCGTGATGACGCCCTTGCCGTAATCGCCGACAATCACGGCGTCCGTCTTGCGGAGTTTCGCCTTGATTTCGGCCAGCAAACGCCCGGTGAGGCGCGCGTCCAGGCCGTCGCGGGTTTCACGGTCAATGCGGACGACCTGTTGCTGATGCGCTACGATGCGGGTTTTGACGCTCGTATGGCGCACGGTATTGGCCAACAGACCCCCGCAGTTGATATTTTGTCCACAGAGCAATTCTTTCAAATGCCGCCCGTTTTCATCATGGCCAATCATGCCGAAAAGTTCCACGGCCACGTTGAGCGCGGCCAGATTGCGCGCCACGTTCGCCGCGCCGCCCGGCATGAAACTTTCGCGCTCGAACTCCACTACGGGTACCGGTGCCTCAGGTGAAATGCGCGACACGCCACCCCAGATGAAATGGTCCAGCATCACGTCGCCGACCACCAGCACGCGGGCCTGGCGGGCGGCGGCGAGCAGTTTCCGGACGCGCTCAACCGATAACATGGTGTAGTTCACGACCATCTTTTAACCCGTATTGGCCGGCGAAGGAAACAAAGAATTGAGGCCTGGCGGGCCGCGGAAAATGTTCGCGCCCCGTCACAAATCGGGGCGCGGAGGCACAGTCTGATTTTGAGCGGGGTCAGAACGTCCAGGTAAAACTGATGGCGACAGAATGAGTGTAAAAGCCTTTTTCCTTGAATTGATAATCAGTCGGGGCGCCGACATTTGCGCTGGCACGCCAGCTCGGGTCCGTCATGCCCAGGAAATCATAGCCGACGTCGAACGAAGCATTTTTTGTCAGTGCATATTTCAATCCCAGCTTTGCCTGGTAGGCGAAGGTGAAGGCGGTATCACTCAAATTGTTTCCGCTGTTGTTGTAGGAGAGAATGGTGGCCGCTCCGCCGGCTCCGATTCCGACGTAAGCAGACCATGGGCCCCTGATCGGTATCTGGTAGATGGCGTTTACCAGGAAAGGTATCGTATAGGTGTCGGCACTTTGGCCAAGGGAACTCAGTGAATTGGTGCCGACTTTGTCCATGGAATTCCAAAGCAAACCCGTATCAAATTCCGCCGCCCATGATTTGTTGATTTTGTAACCCAGGACGGCGTCTCCGCGAATCCCGAGATTAAACGTTGCGGTCCCGCTGGTGGTTATGGGGGGAGGCGTGCTTGAGGAGGTTGTTTTGTCCAAAGTCGCGTTTTGCTGGTACAAGCCGCCAAAATCAATACCGGCATACAGATGGTCCGTCAGAAAAAACTGCGAGTCCCCGGTCTGACCTTGTGCGCCCGGCGTCTGAGCCCGGGAGTCGGGGACCGTCCAAACCGTTGAACCTTGTGAACCTTTGGTCCAATCCTGTGCGGATCCAGCCACCGTGGACATGACGAGAACAGCAACGACGATTGTGATTGAACGAATGTTCATTTCCATTTCGCAACGAATAGCAACTCTAATGCCACGGCACTTGTTTGTGAATAATTCCGGGGAACGGGCACATGGGTGCAAGCGGGTTTGAAGTGAGAGACTATGCAGTTGGGAAAGACAGTCTTGCAACTTCCGGATGGCCGCCGCCGGAAAGCTTTTCGCGCTTCCGGAAAAAAAATCCGCCGCGTGCCTAAAATTTCCTTTGACTGTCCTGTAAAATCGTTCCGATTCCGACCAGGCGATGGTTCGTCTAATCCAGAAAGGCCGTCAGCGGGCTGGTGGCGCTGGCGGTATCCTGTTGCACGGCGAGACCGGTTTCGTAGGCGGTGCGTCCGGCTTCCACCGCGTTTCTGAAGGCAACCGCCATCTTGTTCGGGTCGCTGGAGACGGCGATGGCGGTATTGACGAGCACGGCATCGGCGCCCATTTCCATAGCCTCGGCGACGTGACTCGGCGCACCGAGGCCGGCGTCCACAACCACCGGCACCGTCGCCTGTTCGATGATGATGCGGATCTGGTCGCGCGTCTGCACGCCACGGTTTGAACCAATGGGCGAGCCGAGCGGCATCACCGTCGCGCAACCGGCATCCTGCAGCCGCTTGGCCAGCACCGGGTCGGCGTTGATGTAAGGCAGGACGGTGAACCCTTCCTTCACCAGCATTTCGGCAGCCTTGAAAGTTTCCACCGGGTCGGGCAGCAGATAACGCGGGTCGGGATGAATTTCGAGCTTCACCCACTTCGGCAAACCGGCGGCGGCGGCGAGGCGCGCGAGCCGGACGGCTTCCTCGGCGTTCATCGCACCACTGGTGTTGGGCAACAGGAGATATTTTTTCGGGTCAATGAATTCCAGAATGTTTGCGAACGGGTCGTGTTGGCCGGACAAATCGGCGCGGCGCAGGGCGACGGTCACCAATTCCGCGCCGCTGGCATCGAGCGCGTCACGCATGGCTTCGGGCGACGAAAACTTGCCCGTGCCCAGAATCAGGCGCGACCGGAAGATTCTGCCCGCGATGGTCAATGGCTGACTCATTTATGATTTATGATTGACGATTTACGATTGACGCGGATTTTTTCAGACGCGGCAGATCGAAACGACATTCCATCAATTTAAGAAAAAAATACCGCTTGTCGAGACGGGAAGGGCAATATCAGCCACAGACGAACAGATAGGAAGGGAGGACACGCCTGGTGGCCTTTTCATCGGAAATTGCCAGCGTGGTTGGCAGCAGCCGACGTGAGTCGGCTCCATCTAAGGAGTGAGCGGATTCATCCCGCGTTGCAGAGTTGCTCCTTTAAGGCGCGGGCGTGACGGTAACGTGATCGAAGAGCGTGGAGTTTAATTCCGTGTTGTTGTGCGCCGTGAGCGCGAGGCCGACATAAACGGTCTTGTCCATATGCACGGCAATGCTGTCCACGCGTTGCCAGTCAATCCCGTTCGTTGAAACGTAGCCGGTAAACATGTTTCCGGCGCGGATCAGGCGCACCCAGGAGGACACGTTGACGGCCGGACCGTCGGTGTTCCAGGTATGTCCGTCGGCCTTCACGCGCCGTTGGTAAACCGAACCGCCACCGGCAGTGACAATCATCATGGCATCCTTTGAGCCGGCGGAAAAATTTTCCCGGAACATGACGCCCGCCTTCGCCCATGGATCAGTGTATTGCATCGAAACGATATGCGCCGTGATTTGCCCGTTACCGGTCAGCGGCGTGCCGGCGAAGTGAAAGGCGTCGGCCTTGTCCCAAATATCTGCACCTGAAGCGACCAGGTTTAAACGTCCGTCCGCGTAGCCGGCGTCACCCGGAACACCGAGATCGCCGATGTCCCGATGCAGCCAGCCGGCTGGCAACTTCGGCGTGACACGCGGCAGCGAATTGATCCACGCCGCGATGACGGCGACGGCGTCGGTGTCAGTGACGTTGCGGGCCAGCGGCGGCATTTGCCCGTTGCCGACGATGCTGACGCGATGAAAGAGAACGGATTTGGACACGTCGCCGGGCACGATGATTTTTGCGCCGGAAATACCGAGCGGATTGGCGACGGGGCCGTTAATGAGTCCCTGTTGTTCGAGCGGCGTATCAAACCGCGTGTCGAAGAACGCCTCGACCCCACCGGGCCGATGGCATTGGGCGCAGTTGGCGTCGAGATAAGAGCGGGCGCGCCGTTCGAGCGGCGCGGCGGTGTCGGTGACGGCGACCAGTTTGGCGAAACGCGGGATGTCGTTTTCGTCGAGTCTGGTATCAAAAAGGCCGATGTGGTTCCAGGCGCGGAGCTGGTTGTCGGTCACGCCGTTGGGATATTGGAAATCACCATTAAGCTGGCGGGTTTTGACGCCGAGCACACCGCCGGACGCAGGCGTGTGGCAGGTCAGACAATCCTGTCGTCCGGGATAAAACCAGTTTTGCGTGCGCGTGCCGGTCGCGGTTTTGATTGCAATCGGCTCGGTGGTGCCGGCGGTGACCAGATCGGCGTCGCTATGGTCGGCGCGCCACTTGTAACTCGCGCCATAAACCGTGCCGTTGGTGTCGCGGACGAGCAGGCGCGTTTCGAGCCGGCGCAGGGTTTTGGGATCGGTGTCATCCATGGGCAGTTGAAAAGTTTTGACGAAGACCGTTCCGGCGGGGAATTGCCATTCGCCGTTCGGTGCAAAATGAACGGACGTGCCGGTGGGCAGTGCCATCCAGCGCGATTTGACCGCGCCGTCCGACCATAGCGGCGTGTTAACGGAGTAGGGGACGAGGCCGTTGACCGGCTGCATCGTCTGCAGGTCGCGGAACACGCCGGTTTGCGAAAGTAATTCAGGAAGCGCGTGACTCGGCGGCGGCGGGCCGCCACGCGCCAGGGTGTAAATGCGCCCGCCGATGCTGCTCATCTGGCACATGTAAATTTCGCCGTTCGCGTCCGTGCCGAACGACGAAAGCCCGGTGTAATCGGAGCCGGAATTCGGCCCGGTGCCCTTGGGTACAACGCAGAGGACGTTCTTTTTCACCGGTGTGGTGGTTTCGTCCATCACCCAGACAATGCGCATGACATTGTCGCCGAAGATGTATTTGCCGCCGAGATCGGCGGCGAATTTTTGGCCGCGGTAAACATAGCCACCGATGACTGCGCGTCCGTCGCTGTGCGGATAATCCAAAACCGGCCCGCGGTTGATGCCGACGTACGGCGATTTCATGCGACCGAGGGTGCCTTCGCAGTATGGCCACTGGAAATTCAGGCCCGATTCGCCCGGTTTTATCACGTCCACCTCTTCGCGCGCGCTTTCACCGACGTCACCGATGAAAATCCGGCCGGTGGCCGGGTCACAGGTCATGCGATGCGGGCTGCGCAGACCGAGGCAGAAAAATTCCTCCAGCACATTGGATTGGCCGACGAAGGGATTGTTGTTGGGGATGAAATAATTCGCCGTGTGGCCGTTGAGCGGCTGGCGCAGAATCGGATGGCTGACGCCGCCGCCGCGGCAATCCACATCCAGCCGCAACACGCCGCCGAACAGACTTTTGTTGATGACCTGGTCATTGTCGCCGACGGAGTTATCGCCGATGGTCAGATAAAGAAATCCGTTCGTCGGATGAAAAAATATGCCGCCGCCGTGATGCCAGATGGTCTGGTCCGCCAAATCAATCAAGACGGTTTTGGAACCGGGAATTGCCGCACCATTGGTGTCGAGCGTATAGCGTTCGAGCCGGTCGTGGTAATTGCCCGTCGGGGGCGGGCGGACCGTTGGGCTGCCGGCCACCGTGCCGGGGGGGCACCAGGTGTAATAGGCAAAAACATAATGGTTCGTCGCAAAACCCGGATGAAACGCCACGCCCAGCAAACCGGAATCGTCCCAGCCCTGGCATTGGTTGTGAACGTCGAGCACGAGTTTTTTCTTCGTTACGCCCGGCTTTTTTTCAAACGTCCACACGCGGCCTTCGCGTTCCCAGACACACAATTCATCCGTGCCCGGCACCGGCGTGAGGCCGACGGCGTTGGTGAAAAGCAGATTTGGAAACGCGACCACCGCCGACCAGTCGCCCGAAATGCCCGGCGCAGTTTCCGGCATGGTACCATTCAAAAAGACACCGATGGCTGGATGCGAATCGAGACCGTAGGGGGTTGCGCGGGACAGGGGAACGATTCCGACACACAACAGGAAAATCAGGGGCAAAATTCGCCTGCCTTTAAGAGGCACAGACCCGGACCAACTTTGCGCGGAATTTGCCTGCCCCATTGGTGGTATGTTCATCAAAACAACATTAACGCCACCAGACTTGCCCACTTCTGGTGGAGTGTCAAATCCAATGCCGGACCCGGCTGCATCCAATCCGTTTCCATGTATTGGATTTTGCGTCAACAGGTTGTTTGGGAGCCTTGACGTATGAAACTTGAATCAAGTTACATTGCGGTTTGGATTTGTTCTTGCAGGGAACATCCACGCTGGTGCGGTTTCTCAAGTCTGCGGGGTCAGGATTATCATAGTGCCCCTCCGCACTTTGGGTTCCGGCGTAAAATCTGTTCAAAGAACCATTCAGGTCGTTGCGCCAGGTAATATTTGACTGATAAATGGAATCGATTCTGCGGCTCTCTAAACAGCCACAGGCACTTACATGTCTTCAATCATGAGGAAGCCTTCCGCCCGCCAGATGGAGCCGGTATAATAGTTAAAGAGCTAAATTATTTCCTTGACATTTTAGCACAACTGATGTTAAACGAAACACGTTGTATCAGTTGGTTGCTGTGTGGTTGGCTCGCGCTAAATTCAAACTAATAAGCCTTATGAAGCTCTTTGGAAATCCGATAAACGGCCTGGTGAAAGCAGCGTTGGTGTGCGGTTTCATATCCGTGATGGGGGCGGCTCCACTGTTTGCCCAGGTATACACGGGTACATTGGCCGACCTCGCTGCGACCGGCGGGAGTCTTACCGTCGGCGATAAAACTTTCAGCGGTTTCAGCTATGTCGCCAGTAGTGATTTGACTTCTTTTGATCCCAGCCAGATTACCGTTATGGCGGGTATAGGTTCCGACGGGGTATATTATCTCACATGGTCAGGAAACATAGCCCTGGCAACTTTTGGCACCGCGGTTGCAGATCTTAAGCTCAATTATATTGTGTCCGCCAGTGCTGGTTCGATTGTTATGATTGATCAAGCCTATACCGGCAGCGCTCAGGGCGGCGGGCTGCTCGCGGTGGACGAAACCGCGGCCCTTGGGTCTTTTGGCGGGATCATCGTCGGTCAGAGTCATCTAACAGCTTTGGATGTCAGCGATCCGCCGGCGGAAATAAATGATGTTCTCAATATCGTTCCTCCGCAAACTCTTCTCTATGTAACCAAAGATATCGCCCTGGCCGCGATTGCTCCAGCCGGATCGCTCGTAACCATTTCCCAGGTTTCCCAATCGTTCCATCAAGTACCCGAGCCGGGCACGCTGTTGCTCGCGGGCCTGGGTGGTGGATTGCTGTTGTTCCTGAAATCGCGGCGCCAAACCCGGCGCGATGAATAGCGCATCTGGCACTTTCAGAAAGAGCCGTAAAAATAAAGCGTCGGCGGATCGATTATCAAGTCGGTCCACCGATTTAGTTTCTGTCGCTTCCCCACGTGAACTGGCGTCACTGGCGGTCATTTTCTCCGGGTCCCGGTCAACCACCGCCCGGTTTTGCCCGGTTACGGCCGCGATTCGATTTTTCAGCATCTGTCCGAAAGCTTTGATTGATCAAATTGGCGCTTGGAACCAGTGCGCGACGATTTTAGGTTAACGCCATGTTTCGTCCCTGCATTGACCTGCATGAAGGCAAGGTAAAGCAAATCGTCGGCGGCTCGCTGGGCGATTCCGGCTTGCGGACGAATTTCATCTCCGAAAAACCCGCCGCGTGGTTCGCGGAACTTTACAAGCGCGATGGCCTGGCGGGCGGCCATGTCATCATGCTGGGCCCCGGCAACGAGACCGAGGCGCGCGCGGCGCTGGCCGCGTTTCCGGGCGGACTACACATCGGCGGGGGCGTCAACGCGCAAAATGCGCGCGCATGGCTGGAAGCCGGCGCGTCACACGTCATTGTCACCAGCTGGGTTTTCCGTGAGGGCCGCGTGGATGAGGGACGCCTGGGCGAACTGGTGAACGCCATCGGCAAGGAACGGCTGGTGCTCGACCTGAGCTGCCGCCGGCGCGACCAGCGTTATTTTGTCGTCACCGACCGCTGGCAAAAGTTTACCGAACTGGCCATTTCCCCGGAAACGCTGCGAAACCTCGCCCGGAGTTGCGCCGGCTTTTTGGTCCACGCGGTGGACGTGGAAGGCTTGTGCCGCGGCATTGACCGCGAACTGGTCGGGCAACTCGGTCGCTGGACGCCGATCCCGACGACTTATGCGGGGGGTGCAAATTCACTGAACGATTTGGAGGAAGTCACCCGCCTGGGGCGGGGGAAAGTTGATCTTACCATCGGCTCGGCGTTGGACATCTTTGGTGGCACCGGGGTCCGCTACGCCGACGTGGTAAAATTCAACCGCCGCCAGATGGAAAAATCAGGCGGCGGTTGAGAGAATCAGAAACTGCCTTTATTTGGCCGCTTCAATTTTGGTGGGGGACATCATTTCTTTGCCATCCTTTTCCTTGACTTTGCCGGTGACGGTGACTTTTTCGCCGTCATTCTGGCAGATATTGGAGTGGAAATCCTTGCTGACCTTGTTTTGACTCAGGTAGTAGTTGACGGTCTTGCCGTCCTTCTCGACCTGCAGGACATTCTGGCACTTGTCGGCTTCGTGCAACTTGCATTTGGCACAGACCATCGTGCCGGACAGGGTGGTTTCCGTGCTGGCGTCGGCAAGCACGCGCGCCGCGCCAAATGCCAGCACCAGGGTTGTTGCCAGAGTCAATATCAGGGAGTTCTTTTTCATAGGCTATATTTGGGTTTGTGGTTGTCGGGATTAAGACAACTTAACCGTGGGTTTCATTCAAGCAAAAAAGCAGGAAATTAATCCGCCTTCGGCTCCGGGGCGAACAATTCGGCGATAACAATCTGAAATTCAGGGATCAACGCCTCTCCCAGCACCTCGCTTCCCGCGAGGATGCCCTTCAATGACAACCCCCACTCGGTGCAATGGTAAATCTCCACGTTGTCATAGCGCGGGTCGATCATCCAGAGCCGCGGCACACGGATATCCTCGTAAAGCTGCTTTTTGACGACGGTGTCCGCCTGATGATCTTCCCGGCCGATGATTTCCGCTGCGAGCCAGAGTTTGCCTGTGGCCACCGTGACCAGGGCAAGGTCGGGGCAAATCGTACTGGAAGGGGAAACGCGGACTTTGGTTCGGGGAGCAAGCAATTGCGTGGCAGGCAGATTCGCGACGCTGGCCGTCATCAACGTGTGCAGACGTTCACAAATCGCCTCGTGTCGCGCGGTGGGTGCGGAGCGGGGAAAGGTTTCGCCGCTTAAAATCTCTTCATAGGGCCGGCTCATTCCGCCAAAGCAAACCAGTGATGGGCGGACTCGGCAAGCAGCCTTTTTCGGTGAAAACAGGACTTGCCAAGCACGCCGCGCGCCGCTAATCTTTGCGCTCTTTTGAATAAATTATGGCAGTAAAGATTCGCATGAAACGTGTCGGGACCAAGAATGCCCCGGTTTTTCGCATTGTGGTGGCTGACGGCCGGAGTCCGCGCGATGGCAAGTTCATCGAGGAAATCGGCACGTATCAGCCGTTGAAGAAGGGCGACAATTTTTCGCTGGACCTTGACCGTGCCAAATATTGGCTGGGCAAGGGCGCCCAGCCGAGCGAGACCGTCGCCAGTTTTATCAAGAAGGCAGGCAAGGCCACCGTTGCAGCCTGACCTGGTTTTCTCCGCCATGCAGGCCTTTTTGGAATATATCGTCAAGGGACTGGTGCAATATCCCGAGGCGGTTTCCATTACGCCGGTGGAACGCGAAGGCACGACGGTGTATGAACTGCGCCTGGATCAGCAGGACGTCGGCAAAATTATCGGCCGGCACGGCGTGACGATCAACGCCATCCGGTCGTTGTTGCTGGCGGGCAGTGCCAAACAGGGATTGCGTTGTTCGGTGGAGATTGTGGAAGACAAGCCGGCGGTCGGTAGTCAGTAGTCAGTAGTCAGTGGTCCGCGGCAAAACACCCGTGCCGGCTGCGACTGACTGCCAACTACTGACTACGGACTGATGAAAATTGACGTGCTCACTTTGTTTCCGGCGATGTTCGCCGGGCCGCTCGATGAAAGCATTATCAAGCGTGCGCGGGCCGTTGGATTGCTGGATGTGAAGATTCACAATCTCCGCGACTGGGCGCATGACCGGCACAAGACGGTGGATGACCGGCCCTTCGGCGGCGGACCGGGGATGTTGTTGAAGCCGGAACCGCTCTTTGCCGCGATTGAAGATTTGCGGCGCAAAAACACGCGCGTGATTTTGTTGTCGCCGGCCGGCCGGAAATTTGAGCAGGCCATTGCGCGCGAACTGGCCGGGCAGAAACAGTTGCTGCTGGTCACCGGCCATTACGAAGGTTTTGACGAACGCGTGCGGGAAAAACTGGCCGACGACGAGTTGTCCATCGGCGACTACGTGCTGACGAACGGTGCGCTGCCGGCCATGGTGGTGATTGACGCGGTGGCCCGGCTGTTACCCGGGGTTCTGGGCGACGACGAGAGTTCGCAGGACGAGTCTTTCAGTTCCGGCCGGCCGGGGCTGGAATACCCGCAATACACGCGACCGGCGGAATTTCGTGGAATGAAAGTGCCCGAAATGCTGTTGTCCGGCCACCATGCCGAAATTGAAAAATGGCGGCGGGAGCAGGCGAAGCGGCGAACGAAAGAGCGCCGGCCGGATTTGATAAAATAAGCTTTTAATTTTCAGGGTTGAGTTTTGGATTAAAGGCAAAACGCAACGCAAAATTAAAAATTCAAAACTTGGAATTGATTTTATGAACCAGGCATTACAGGAAAAAATTGAATCGGAGCAGTATCGCAAGGACGACGCAAAATTCGCCGTCGGTGACAGTGTGCGCGTGCATACCAAGGTCGTCGAAGGCGACAAGGAGCGCATTCAGATTTTCTCCGGGGTCGTTATTGGCAAACGCGGACACGGTTTGAATGAGACGTTCACCGTCCGTCGCATCAGCTACGGCGAAGGCGTCGAACGCGTGTTCCCGCTGCACTCGCCGCGGGTGGATAAGATTGAGGTTGAACGCAAAGGCGAAGTGCGCCGCGCCAAACTCACTTATCTGCGCAAACGCCTCGGCAAGGGCGCAACCCTCGTGCGCGAGCGGGAGGAAAAAGCCGCGGCCGAACCGGCGGCCAGGTAAAACATCTCATTTACCCTGCAAAGACGAGGTTTTCCCTCGTCTTTTTTTGCTGCATTTTCAAGTCTGGCTTTATAAAATAGCCCATGCTATGAGCAGGCTTAATGTTCAGTTTCTTGATCAGGGTTTTCACCGTGTACTGTTCGACGCTGTTCCAGCCCCGGTTTTTGTGATGGATAAAAACTTGCGCATCCTGGATTGCAGCCTGGCGGCGACGCGGCTGACCGGGAAAAGCCGGCGGCTCGTGAAGCAGCGGCGCAGCGGGGAAGTATTGCGCTGCATCCATGCTGCGGAAACGAAAGGGGGGTGCGGATATGCCCCGGCCTGTCGCGATTGTGTGGTGTACCAGTGCATCCGGGCCGCTTCCCGGGGAAGACGTGTCGTGCGGCGGCAGGCAAGGATGGAGTTGGTTTCCAGGGGCCGCCCGGCCGTGGTGAATTTGCGGGTGAGCTGCCAGCCTTTCACCTACGGCCGCAGCGCCTTCATTCTGCTGATTCTTGAAGGCCTGAACGATTAGCCGTTCACTTTTCCGGCGAACGTGCCGCTTCGGATTGGAATCGGAAAAACCAGGCTGCCGCGCCGGTGAGTTGTCGGGGTTAACAATTTATCTGGTTGAACCGTGTGCCGCGGCTGCCTCGACCAGCTGTTTTTTAACGAAGTCTCCGAAGACCGTCGGCTCATACGACCAGTTTTTAAACATGGTCGGTCCCGCGGTGGCGCTGAAATCCCAGGCGGTCCACATCCGGATGTCATGTCCCTTCAGGTACTCCATCAACTGTTGTCCGTAAGCGGGGCCGTTCGTGCCGCTGAAGGCCCGTCCGCCAAAACCCCATTCTCCCGCATACACCGGATATTTCAGGCTGACCTCGCCAAAATTTTTGTTCCAATTTTTTTTATTGGGATAGGGATGAGTTTCATAGACGCAATTGGTGCCGGTGATGGCGTTGCCATCCAGCACGCCGCTCAAGTCATAACCCCAATCCAGTCCGGCCACGGTCACAAGATTTTGCGCGCCGGTCGCGCGGACCGTGTCATAAAGTTTCTGCAAACCCACTGAATCGAATTTGGTTCTGGTCTGGTCGCGGTTCCAGTCCGGGGGTATGTCAGCGACCGTTCCCCCGTTGCGCCAGACCTCCCAGGACACGTCATGCGGTTCGTTATAGAGTCCGAAGATAACGTTGGGATGATTCCGGTAGCGGGTGGCCAGGTCGTGCCAGAAGACAACGGAATTTTCATCCGGCATGTTGTGCTGGCCGAGCCGGCCGCCGTCGTTGACCCATTTGCCGCAGTCCGACCAGTGCAAATCCAGATCAATGTAAACATGAGCCGCTGCGCAGGTATCCACGAGGTTGTCCACCAGGGCGCGATAAGCCGCGCCACCGTCGTTCTGGTCTTTCATTTTGCCGAACCAGCGGTCCTGTGCCAGGGGCAGGCGGATCAGGTTCACCTTCCACCCGTTGATGGCGCGGCTCACGGATTCCTGCACGTGGTCGCCGTCGGTTCGATATTCGAGTGATGCGATGTTGACCCCGTAAAGCCAGACCGGCTGGTTATTCGCGTCAAGCACCCGGGTGCCTTCGCCATGTAGAAGCATCGGCGCGAGTGCGGAATTGTACGGGCGCGTCTGGCTGGCGGGAAGCGCGGTTACGGCCGTCTGGCCATTTGCGATCGAATGAAACAGGGTGAACCCTGCCAACACGGCCACCGTTATTTTGAGAAAGTCCATGCTTTGTCTGAACCAGCTTTAGCAGACGCCGCGCAACCATATCAAACGCAAACTTCCCGAAAGGCGGTCTGGTGAACCTCCAACGCCCTCGCACCGAAGCAAACCAGAATCACCTTTTCCACCGAACGGTCCTGTTCCAGGAAATGTTTCGTCTCGCGCAAGGCAATTCCCGCCGCGCGTTCCATCGGGAAACCATAAGCGCCGGTGCTGATGGAGGGAAACGCCACGGTTTTTATTCCCCGCTGTTTCACCAGCGCGAAGCAGCTTCGATAACAACCGGCGAGCAATTCCTCCTCATGGTGCTGGCCGTCGCGCCAGACCGGGCCGACGGTATGAATCACCCATCGGGCGGGAAGTTTGTAGCCGTGCGTGATTTTGGCCTGGCCCGTGGCGCAACCACCGAGGGTGCGGCATTCCGCCAGCATCTCCGGCCCCGCCGCGCGATGAATGGCCCCGTCCACGCCCCCGCCGCCAAGCAACGATGTGTTTGCGGCATTCACAATCGCGTCCACCCGCTGTTGCGTGAGGTCGCCTGCCATCACGACCATGCGATTTGAAACCGACTCGCGGTGCACGGAATCAAAGCGTTTCCGGTTTCGACATCAAATCCGCGACGTGCTGAAGCAAACGGCCCGCCGCGCCGCCGTCAATCACCCGATGGTCGAAGCTCAATGTCAGGTTTGCCTCCATGATCGGCACGAACCGGCCTTTCACAGAATCCCAACTCGGCGCGTGGCGCGCCGCGCCCATGCCCAACACGAGAGTTTGTTCCGGCAGCGGAATCGGCGTCGCCCATTCCAGGCCGAACGTGCCGAAATTGGTGACCGTGGCGATGGAACCGCCGGTGGCGTCCGGCGGCAGTTTGCGGTCGCGCGCCAGCTTGACCAGTTCGTCGTACGGCGCAATCAGGTCCTTTAACGGCCGCTTATCGGCATTGCGAATGACGGGTACCAGCACGCCTTCCTCGGCCTCGACCGCGAACGCGATGTCAATCGAGGTGGGATGCACGATTTTATTTCCCACCAGGCGGCCGGCCGGGGCGCTGTTTTCGGCCAACGCCACCGCCAGCGCACGCAAGGCGCAGAGCGCCGGGCCGGGTTTGGGCCGGGCCACCTTACGGTAGGCAAAGAGCGGGTCGAGACAAACCGGCATGCCGACGTGCGCGATGGGCCGCGTCCAACTGCGCCGCATCGCGTCGGCCACGGTCACGCGCATCGTCGAGGCCTGGCTCATTTTCTGTTTCTCGAGGTGCGCGATGAATTTCTCAAAATCCTCGATGGTCACACGCCCCGCCGCGCCGCTGCCGGCGACGCCCGCGAGGTCGGCGGCGCTCAAACCGAGTTCGGTCATGCGCGCCTTGAGCCGCGGCGAAAGATAACTTGCGCCGGCGACGTTGGCGGGCACCGGTAAACCCCGCACGGTCGGCTGCACCCGGCTCCGGTTGCCGTTCCCGTTGCCCTTGCCCAGACGATCGGTGTCACCCGATTTGGCGGGCGCTGGAGCATCCAGGCCCAACCGTGCGGCTTCCTCCGTCGTGGCTTCGATGCGGCCCAGCGTGGCGCCGACCGCATAACTTTCGTTCAATTGAGCCGTGAAATCTTCGAGGCGCCCGCCACAGGGGGCGGTGACGGTCATGTTCGCCTTGTTCGTCTCGACTTCAATTAAATCCTGGCCGGCTTCCACGGTCTCACCGGGTTTGGCCAGAAAGCCGGTGATACTGGCCTCGGCGATGGATTCGCCCAGTTGCGGCATGATGATGGGAATCTGTGGCATAACTTTTCAGAGCCTTAAGAGTTTCCGGGCGGCGGCGGTAATGGCGCGGGCGGTCGGGCGATGGGCCGCCCACAAATTCGGGTGATACGGCACCGGCGTGTCCTTGGCGTTGAGTCGTTGCGGCGGGGCGTCGAGCAGGCCATAGCCTTCGCTCGACACACGCGCGATAATTTCCGCCGTCACACCGCCCCAGGGCCAGGCTTCCCCGACGCAGAGCAGCCGTCCCGTGCGTGCGACACTGGCCATCACCGTGTCGGTATCAATCGGTTTGACGGAGCGCAGGTCCACCACTTCCACCTCCCAGCCTTCGGGGGTGAGTTCATTGGCGGCCTCCAGCGCCTCGTGCAACATGGCGCTGTAGGTCACAATGGTCATATCCCGGCCTTCGCGCACGATGCGGGCCTTGCCCACCGGCAGGGCTTCGCTCGGCAGTTTTTCGGCCTTGAGGTGGTAGTAAAGAAATTTGTGCTCGCAAAAAATCACCGGATCGTCAATGGCCACCGCTTCGAGCAGCATGCTGTAGGCGTCCTCGACTGTGGCGGGCGTCATGACAATCAAGCCCGGGTAGTGCGCGTAAACGGTTTCCATGCATTGGCTGTGGAACGGCCCGCTGCCGGACGTGCCGCCAAACGGCAGGCGCACTGTGACCGGGCAGGGGACGTTCGTCCGCCAAAACAGCGTTGCCGCCTGATTCACAATCTGGTTGAAACCCACGGTGGAAAAATCCGCGAACTGCATTTCCACAATGGGCCGCATGCCTTCAATGGCGGCGCCGACGGCCAGGCCGACAATGGCGTCCTCGCTGATGGGCGAATCCAGAACGCGCCCGGGGAATTCCTTCGCCAGGTTTTTGGTGGCCTTGTGCGCGCCGCCGAACGGGCCGACATCCTGGCCGTAGATGAACACGCGCGGATCGTCGCGCAAAGCCTGCGCCTGCGCTTCACGAATGGCCTCGAGATAGGTGATGCTCATGCCGCCGCCTTACTCATGCCCTTCATTCAACCGCTGGGTGGAAATGGCGCGCCACTCCTCGGTAAACGGATCTGGCCCCGGCTCGCGTTGCACCTGGGCAATGGCTTCCTCGATTTTGTGAACGGCTTCCGTGCGCCAGGTCGCCAGGGTCGCAGGGTCCGCCCATTTTTGCCGGATCAAATAATCCTCCGCCACTTTCTGACAATCTCGTCCCACCGGCGATTTTTTCAATTCCGGATCAATGTAGCCGGCGTCATCGTGCTCGCCGTGGCCGCACAGCCGCAGCAGCGTGGCGACCACCATTTGCGGTCCGCGCCCCGCCCGCGCGCGGTCCACCGCCTGCCCGACGGTTTCCAGGCATGCATTCAGATCGGTGCCGTCCATGGAATCCACCTCGACGCCGTAGCCCGCCGCTTTGTCCGCCAGATCACGGCAGGCGAACTGGCGGGAAATCGGCGTGGAATAAGCGTAATGATTGTTGGCGACCACCAGGACGAGCGGCAATTTTTCCACCGCCGCCTGATTGAGCGCTTCGTGAAACGCGCCGGTGGAAGTTGCGCCGTCGCCGATGCTGGCGGCGCCGACGGTGCCGGCATGGTTTTTGAACCGGCGCGCCAGTAAAATGCCGTTCACGACGGAAATCATCGCGCCGAGATGGCTGATCATGGGCAAATAACCTTCCTTTGGTTTGCCGCGGTGAACGTTGCCGTCGCGCCCGCCCATCGGTCCCCGCGCCGAGCCGAGATAGGTGCGCGCGGCGTCCAGGACGGTCTCGCCAAAGGCCAGCCGCCCTGCCGCGTCGCGTATCAACGGCGCAAACACGTCGCCCTTCTTCAACGAGATACCGGTCGCCGCGCTCAGGGCTTCCTGGCCGCGTCCGAGGAAGACTCCGCCATGGATCCTGCCGGAGCGCCAAAGCGCGGCAAATTTGTCGTCCAACAACCGCGCCAGCAACATGAAGCGGTAGGCGGCCAAATACGTCTCTCGAAATAATGCCGCCTTTTCCGCTGTTTGTGGCTCAAGCACCGTTTGCAGCATGGGTGGATTTTACCGCCAAAACCGTGTGCCAGCAATGTTTCTTTCGGCATTGGAAATGCAGTAGACTAAAAAACGGGTTGGCTAAAACGGCAAAAGTGATATTGAATAGTCGGCCTGAGGCAAAGCGTCCTTAAAATAGACATCACAAATCAAATTAGAGCCGGCGTCATGAGACAAGCAGCAGCCCAAATTTTTCTGATCGGCAACGATCCGGAATTGCTGGCGACGCTGTCTGAGCTGCTGCGGGCGGACGATATCGCCATCCGGCTGGCGCCGTCCGATGACGGGATTTTTGAGATGCTCCGCGACGAGCCGCCCGAACTGATTCTGCTGGAGGCTGCGGAAATGGAATTATTACAGGAGCTCAAGGAGGTCCCGGCCACCCAGACCATTCCCGTCATTGTGTTCGTTGCCGCAAAGGCTTCGGCGGAGAAGATCCGTGCGTTTGAACTCGGTGCCCACGACTGCGTGAGCCGGCCGTTTGAGATCGCAGAACTCCGCGCCCGCCTCCACGCGGCATTGAAAATCAAGCGGCAGTTCAGCGACTTGCTCCACCGTCAACGTGAGTTGATGTCGGCCCGGATTGCCGCCGAATCCGCCGCGCGCGCTAAATCGGATTTCCTGGCGGCGATGAGCCATGAAATTCGCACACCCATGAACGGCGTCGTGGCGATGGTCGGGCTGCTGCTCGAAACGCAGTTGACTGCCGAGCAGCGTGGTTACCTGGAAACCATTCACGCCAGCAGTGAGGCACTGCTCACCATCATCAATGACATCCTGGATTTCTCGAAAATCGAAGCGGGCAAACTGGAGCTGGATTCGCGGCCATTCGACCTGCGTGGGTGCGTGGAGGAAACCCTGGACCTGATGGCGACGAAGGCATTCGAGAAGGACCTCGACCTGGTTTATCAGATGGACGACGAGATTGCTCTGCTGGTGGAAGGCGACGCTTTGCGCCTGCGCCAGGTCCTGGTAAATCTATTGAGCAACGGCATCAAGTTCACCAAGACCGGTGAGATTCTGGTGCAAATCAAACTGCTTTCCGCCAAGGCAGAGGAAAAACAAAATCATTCCCTGTTGCATCTTCATTTTTCCGTGCGGGACACGGGGATTGGCATTCCACCGGATCGCCTGGCGCGTTTATTCAAGCCGTTCACGCAGGCCGACGCCTCCACGGCGCACCGCTATGGCGGCACCGGACTGGGCCTGGCCATCAGCAAACAACTCGTCGAATTGATGGGCGGCAAGATGTGGGCCGAGAGCGTGGCGGGCGAAGGTTCGACCTTTCACTTCACCATTAATGTGCTGGCCCGACTCCCAACCGCCTTGCACCCGCTCGCGGGCCGGCAGGATAAACTCGCGGGCCGGCGGGTGTTGATCGTGGACGACAATCCGACCAGCCGCCGCGCGCTGGCCGAACAGGCGGTCCGGTGGGGGATGGTGCCCCAGGACGCCGGGGACCCGCAGCAGGCGATACATTTCCTTCGCGACGGCAACCCGTTTGATCTGGCGATTCTCGACACGCAACTGCCGGGCATGGATGGTTTCACTCTGGCTGCCGAGATTCATCAGTTGCCGAATGCAATGACGCTGCCCCTCGTGTTGCTCACGCCGGTCGGCACGCGCCTGGAAGCACCCGCCACGATGTCCATCTCGTTTCTGGCTTTTGCCGTCAAGCCCGTCAAGCCCGCGCAATTCTTCGAAACCCTCACGCGCGCGCTTTCCGACATTAAACCCGCGCCGCCGAAACCCCCGCCCCCGCAAGTTCAGCCCAAAGAAACCTTTGCCAGCCGCCGGCCCTTGCACGTACTATTGTGCGACGACAACGCTATCAATCAGAAAGTTGCCGTACGCATCCTGCAGCAATTGGGCTACGAGCCGGACCTGGCCACCAACGGCCGGGAAGCACTCGACGCGCTTGACCGGAAGCCCTATGATTTAATTTTTATGGACGTGATGATGCCGGAAATGGACGGCCTGGAAGCGACGCGGGTGATTCGCGAGTTCCAAAAAGTCGGCGGGAAAGCCCATTTCCACTCCCGCATTGTCATCATTGCCATGACCGCGCAGGCGATGCAGGGCGACCGTGAGAAATGTATTGCGGCGGGCATGGACGATTACCTTGCCAAACCTATCCGCCCGAAGGATGTCCGCACCGTCATCGAACGCTGGACTTCAGAGCTGGCTTTACCGGCCCCGGCCCAACCCGTGGTCCCGCCGGTTGCCTCCCCGCCGGACCCGGAAGAAGAGCCGGTGGAAATGGATCGGCTGTTGGATTTGGGCGGCGGAAACGTGGAAAGCCTTCGCGAATTGGTGGAACTTTACTTCAAGCAAACCACGGGTCAGCTCGCTCAATTGCAGACGGCGGTCGACGCGAATAAAGCCGAGGAGGTGCGTCAGGTGGCGCATAGTTGTGCCGGCGCCAGCGCCACCCTGGGCATGCGGCTGCTGGTGCCGTTGTTGCGGGAATTGGAGCGGCAGGGCAAGACCGGCCGATTGACCAATGCGCAACAATTGTGCGATGATGCCTGGCGCGAATTCAGAAGCACCCAGGATTTTCTGGTGAAGCATCCGGCCCTGACCGGGACGGTTGCGACCACGGCTCATTCATGAAAAAAGTTCTCATCATCGAAGACGATCAAATCATAGCGAACATCTACCGGAATAAATTCGCGATTGAAGGTTATCTGGCGGAAGTGGCGTTCGACGCCGAAAGCGGCTTGAAAACCATGCGGACGTTTCAACCCGACATCATGCTGCTCGATCTCATTCTGCCCCAGATGTCCGGGGTTGATTTCATTAAAAGAGTCCGCAGCGAGGCGGATTTTGCCAAAGTACCCATCATCGTTTTTTCCAACACCTACCTCACCAACCAGATCCAGGAAGCGTGGAAAGCCGGTGCCAGTAAATGCTTGTCCAAGACCAATTGCACGCCCAAGGATGTTCTGGATGTCGTCCGCCAGGCCATCGGCGACAGCGGCTCCATCCCGCGTGGCCCCGCCGCGCGGACTACTTCTACCCCGTCCGCCCGGCCCAATTTCACCGATACCGAGGGCGACACAAAATTTCTGACGGAGTTGCGGACGGCGTTCATTGAAAGCCAGCCGGCCACCCTCGCGGCGTTGCGTTCCGGTTTGCAGAGTCTCATCAAGGCGGACAACGAAACCAATCAGCTCAAATACATCCACGAGCTTTACCGCCGTACCCATGCGCTCGCCGGCAACGCCGGCCTGGCCGGATTCATTTATGTCTCGCAAATGTCCGCCGCCGTGGAGGCGCTGCTCAAGGAGCTTTACGAAAAACCGAAGAGCATCAATCCCTCCACCCTGCGCACCGTCGCCGCCGCCGTGGATTTTCTCGGCTTTCTCTTCGAGCGCGGCAAACGGCCGGATAATCCGGATCCGCCCGCCGTTAACATTCTCGTGGTGGACGACGAGCCGATCTCGCAGCGCGCCGTGGTTTATGCCCTGGAAAAGGCCCAATTGCCTTCCAACAGCACCGCCGACCCGAACGCCGCCCTGAATTTGCTGACGGAAAAAAGGTACGACCTCGTGTTCCTGGACGTGGACATGCCCGGCATGACCGGTTTTGAACTTTGCACCAAGCTGCGCGCCATGCCGCAGTACAAGAAAACTCCCGTCGTCTTCGTCACCGCGCTCAGTGACTTCGACAGCCGCACCAGTTCCATGATGGCCGGCGGCAACGATTTCATCGCCAAGCCGTTTCTCTTCATCGAGCTCACCGTCAAGGCGCTCATCCACGTGCTGCGCGCCCGGCTGCACCCGGAGAGGTAAAAATCAGCGAGGACAAAAGAACAAGGTTGGACCGCAAAAATGCGGCCGACTCCAGATTGAACTAAGCCGCTGTCCCTTAAGCTCTTTTTTAAGCCGCGATGGGCGCGCTGAACATTTCCTTCGCGATCACGCCGTCGGCCACTTTGGCCACCGCGCCGGTCATGCGAATTGCGTAATCGTTGCCAATTTCGATTTCAATAATGCCGCCGGGCATGTGCACGGAAATCTCGCGATCGCACAGGCCGAGCCGGTGCGCTACCGCCGCCGCCGCGCTGCTGCTGCTGCCGCTCGCCAGCGTGTAGCCCGCGCCGCGCTCCCAGATTTCAATCTGGATGTTGTTCCGGTCCATCACCCGCATGAATTGCACATTGGTGCGGTTGGGAAAACGCAGGTGCGTTTCCAGCAACGGGCCCATCTGTTTCGCAATTTCCGGGCTGATCCTGGGCATCGGCAGCACGCAATGCGGGTTGCCCACGGTGGCCGCGCAGAAGTTGAATCGTTCACCGCGCAGATGAATCGGTTCGTTGATGACTTCGCGGCGCGGGCCGGCCACGGGAATCTCGTCGCTCCAGAAGCTGACCTTGCCCATCTCCACGCGCACAATTTTGCCGCGTTCCATCACCGTGGCCTTCACCATACCGCCGGCGGTTTCAACGGCGAACTCGTCCTTGCCGACCAGTTTCTTGTCCCACAGGTAACGTGAAAAAATCCGGAGGCCGTTGCCGCTCTTTTCCGCTTCGCTGCCGTCGGGATTGAAGATGCGCACTGCGAACTTCGCCGTTTTGGCGGGCAGCGGCCCGAGCAGGATGCCGTCCGAACCGATGCCGTAATTGCGATGACAAATCGTCTTGATCTGCGCCGCCGTCAGCGGCGACGGCAGGTTCTTCGGGTCAATGACAAGGTAGTCGTTGCCCAGCCCGTGATACTTGGTAAATGCCCACAGCATGAATGCAGCATACCGAGCCCGGCGCGAAGCGCAAAACAGAATCAGGGCTGGCCAAGGCCATTGCTCGGAGTGCCGCGTTTACGCGGGACCGCCCGAAGGCGGAACTCCAAACGCTTTACAAGAGTTTGCCCGGCGGTTTTGCGTCGCGCCGGCTTTCCTCCACATGAAACTTATGGAGGAACCGGTGGAACACCGGCGCAAAAATAATCCCGAGACTCGTGAGGAACGCCAGGCCGCTGAAGAGCGCATAACAACCGGCGAAAATTTTGCCCCCATCGGTTTGCAACGAGGACACCGGCCCCATGCCGGAGAGAATCATCGCCGCGTTGACAAAGGCGTCCACCCACGACATCGGCTCAAAGCTGCGGTAACCCGCCATCCCGATGCCCAGCGCGAACACGACGAGCAGCAGGGCCACACCCGCGCTCCGGGCCAGGCGTACGTAAAATTGCCGGCGCGGCAGCAATGGTTTTGAGCGGTGCTCAAACATAAAGATCCAGGGCATGTTTTCAAAATGAGTCATCCATGTCCAGCGCCGGTAGCATCGCGAATTGAAGAAAGGCGCGGTCACAGACTGCCGCAACATTGTTATTTCACGGCTTCCACGTTTTCGTTGAGCTCGCACTTTTGGATGCCTCGCTTTCGCATGGTTTCACAATGACATCTGCGGCCGCGGCCTGTTAGCTTGTGCCTGTGCGCTCTGCCGGACCTCATCACCATGTCCATCCGGCTGTTTTCATGTTTCTGATCCTGCCGTTTGGTGTGATGGCGGGCTACGTGACCGTCGCGCTCGCCTACCTGTTTTCAAAAGCCGGCATCCCGGTCGCGCAAGTTGCCGCGCTGGTGGCCGTCAGCATCGTGCCGCACACCTGGAAATTCATGTGGGCGCCGCTGGTGGATGCCACGTTCTCCCGTAAAAAGTGGTATGCGATTGCGAACGTGGTAAGCGTGGTCGGCATTTTGGCCACGGGCATCGTGCCGGTGAAGGCGGCCAGCCTGCCGTTGATTACGATCATCATCCTGGTTTCAAACTTTGCCGTGACATTCCTCGGCATGGCGACGGACAGTCTCATGGCCTACGACACGCCGGCGGAGTTGAAGGGACGTGCGGGCGGCTGGTTCCAGGCGGGCAACCTTGGCGGCGCGGGCATCGGCGGCGGGGTGGGGCTGTGGCTTGCGCAACGCCTGCCGGCCCAATGGATGGCGTGCGCCATCCTGGCGGGCGTGTGCCTCCTGTGCTGCCTCGGCCTTTTCTTTCTGCCCGAGCCGGAGTCGACGATTCGCGAGACGACTCTGCGCAAGACGTTCGTCAATTTGTTCGGAGACGTTTGGAGTGTGGTAAAATCGCGTCGGGGTTACCTGGCGCTTTTCCTGTGCTTGCTGCCGATTGGCTCGGGTGCTGCTTCCAATCTTTGGTCCGCGGTGGCCGGCGACTGGCGCGCGACGGCCGACACGGTGGCGCTTGTGACCGGAGTGCTCGGTGGGGTTTTATCCGGCGCCGGCTGTCTGCTCGGCGGCTGGATTTGCGACCGCATGGACCGCAAGGCCGGGTATGTGCTCTACGGGGTGTTGCAAGCCGCGTGTGCGGTCGGTATGGCGTTCGCGCCGCGCACCCAGCCGATGTACATCTTCTGGACCTGTTCGTATGCGGTGATCACCGGCCTCACTTATGCGGGTTTCACGGCCTTTGTGCTCGAAGCCATCGGCACGGGCGCCGCCGCCACCAAGTACAACGTCTTCGCCTCACTTTCCAACGCGCCAATTTACTATATGACACTCGTTGACGGCTGGGCATACGCTCGTCGGGGCGCCGCCGGCATGCTGAACACGGAAGCCGCTATCTGCATTCTGGGCATGTTGCTGTTCATCGCAGTGGTGGCTGTGGTGAACAAACTGAAATCTGCGACTGCCAGCGCGAACTGACCAGGAGGCGGTAAAAGTCATTTCACAATCTGCACGCTACCGATAATTTCCTTCACATCCTTCATCCCGTGTTTTTCCATGAACTCGCGCAGGCCGGCAATCACCTGCAACGGCGTCTGCGGTTCGTAGAAATTCGCCGTGCCGACCGCCACGGCCGTCGCACCGGCCACCATGAATTCAATCGCGTCCCCCGCGTTTTGAATACCGCCCATGCCGATGATGGGAATCTTTACGGCCCTGGCTGCGTCCCATACCAGCTTGACGGCAATCGGCTTGATACACGGCCCGGTCAGGCCACCGGTCACGTTCGCCAGTTTTGGCCGGCGCGTCTCGATATCAATCGCCATGGCCGGGTAGCTGTTCATGATGGACAGCGCGTCGCTGCCGGCGTCTTCCGCCGCCTGAGCGAAAGGCCCGATGCCTACCACGTTCGGGCTCATCTTGGTAATCAGCGGCAGCTTCGTCACCTTGCGGCAGGCGGCGACGACTTGCGCCAGCAATTTCAAGTCTGTGCCAAACTGCGCGCCGCCCTTCTTGATGTTGGGGCAGGACACATTAAGTTCCAACGCGCCCACGCCGCCGAGCGCGTCGAAACGCCCTACGACCTCGGCATATTCCTCAACCGTAGTACCCCAGATGTTGATGATGGTCGGAACTTTCAGCGTTTTGAGGAAAGGCCAGTACTTCTTGATAAAACCGTCCACACCCGGTCCTTGCAGGCCGATGGCGTTGATGAGTCCGCTGGCAACCTCGACCGTGCGTGGCGTGGCGTTGCCACGGACCGGGTCAAGCCGGATGCCTTTGACGACCACCGCCCCGAGTTGGTTCAAGTCGAGTAATTGGGCGTATTCGACCCCGTAGCCGAACGTGCCCGACGCGACCATCACCGGGTTTGGCAGCTTCAACTTGCCAATTTTGATGGAGAGATTCATAAACGCAGCTCCGAATTATTTTCCGCGAAGGCGAAGGAAACAGCACCCAAGCCGGGTATTCTCCTCAATCGTAAATCGTAAATCGTAAATCGTAAATTCATCTTGTCTCCTCCCACTCGACTTGCCGTGCCTCGAACACCGGCCCTTCGGTGCAGGTGCGCTGGTATTCCCAGCCATTGCCGGTCTTGACCGGAATCACACACGTCAGGCAGACGCCAACGCCGCAACACATGTGCTCGTCCATCGAAAGCTCCGCCGGCACATTGTATTCCTCCGCGATTTTGCCGACGGCTTTCAACATTCCCGTCGGACCGCAGGCGAACACCTTCCGGTGGGGCACCGGTGGCTTCCGCCGCAGTTCGGCGATGAGCGGCTCGGTCACGAGACCTTTTTCGCCATGGCTGCCGTCTTCGGTGGTCACGCGCACGTCCCAGCCCAACGCCCGAAATTCCGTTTCACACAAAATGTCCACGCGCCGCCGGCCGCCGACGAAGACGATGCCGCGTTGCGGTGAACGTTGCGCCAGCAGATACATCGCCGCCATGCCGTAACCACCCGCGACGAGCAGCGGTGTTTCGCCGCCGCGTTCCGGCACAGTGAATCCGTGGCCGAGCGGCGCGATCACACTGAGTTCCTCGCCGACACCCAGGCGGGCGAGCGCATCGGTGCCTTTGCCGACGGTTTTGTAGAGGATGGAAAACGTGTCGCCGGAAACCTGGAAGATGCTGAACGGCCGTCGCAGCAACGCGTCCTTCAGCGGCCACACGCGGACGTGGGCGAACTGTCCGGGCTGGATGAGCGGCGCGATGAGCGGCGCGCGCAGGACCAGACGGAAATAAGAATCGGTGTCGCGCTCGTTGGAGACAATCTGAACGGTTTGCTCAAGCATCAGCACGGCCAGCATGCTCGGCAACGGCAAACCTGTCAACTTTGGGTGTGAGGTGGCGGTGCCCTAATTGGGATTTATCTGGATGCAGTATCGGATTTTTCTTTCCAAATCCTCATTCCACTGAAGTCCTTGAGATTCCCGGCTGGCGCGAATCCTTTTAATGATGTTCTCGACGGTGATATTCGGGTCTGCCTTCTTTAGTTCTTCAATAATCGCCCGAATGTTTGCCTCATTAAGCGGAACACTCATTGCTTTCCTTTCCCTTTGGTTGCCATGGCGACTGGTAGGGCTGTTTTCGGCGGGGCAACCGGCGAGTGCCGTACAAGCCGGAAACAGGAATCAGTGTCACGCACGCGGGAGACAATCTGGACGGTTTGCTCAAGCATCTCCCGGAAGGCTAAGGGTTAACTCTCCCCGGTGAAAGCAATTTAAAAGTCCCGTAGTGGACTATTTTGAAGGCAGGGACGGCGCAGTCTCCTTACCCTCATTTGATTCCGGGGCGGGTTCGGTTTTCGCGATTTTGGGTCGGATGCCCAGGGCCAGAACCGCCCCCAGCAGTGTGCCGAGGGTGTTCATTAACAAATCGGTTGAGGAGGAAACCCGGTTGGGCAGCCAGGTTTGGGTCACTTCAATTGCCAGACTGATAGCGGCCCCGGTGATGACCACCCACAAAGTAGTATTGGCGACCCATTGTTTCGGCTTGAGCGAACGGCGATAAAGAAGGAAACAAAATCCGAACGGTACGAAGCCAAGGATATTGACAGCGATGTCTGGATAATCCGGATGGTCGTAAGCGATGTTTCTCATGGGCGGGATTAAAAAGTCCCGGTGGACCGGTTGAAAGATGGCGGGAATGAGGAGGTGATGGCGGTTGGCGGAAGAATCGTTCGCCTGTTGTCCCCGGCCCTCGTCGAAAAAGTAGCGGGCCGTCAGGCCGGGCGCGTTCGTGAGTTGCCCGGTGCGGCCTTGCGTCCAGAGCGCGTAACGCCAGGTGATGTCTGCCGGATCGAGCGCCCGGTTATAGAGGGCGAATCCGAGCAGCCGACCGGTCCACGAATTTTTCCCGGAGGCACTGTTGCCGAGGATGAGTTGTCCATTCAACGCCTCCGCGTTCAGGATGAATCCGGGAAAGTGTCCGGCCATCGTTCCATCCAGATAAAAATCGGTCCCGGTGCCATCACTCCGGACGGTGATGAACTGGGCCTTTCCTTTCACCAACGCATGGTCCACGCCCACCTCGGGGATTTTGCCGGTTCGATGCAAAGGATAGGTTGTCGCCCGCAGCAGAAAATCACGCTTCCATTGGCCCAGGACAAAATCGCAGGGCAGGTGAGGGTTGTGGATGGTCAGGATGTCGAGCACGTTATTGGCCGGTCCATCTTGCGGTTCAATCCACAGCTCCACGGTAAAGGTTGCGGCCGGTCCGACGGCATCGCTGGGCGCCGGCACCGGCAGTGGCGCCGGGTCGTAGGCGATGCCGTAAGGCTCAAAGTGCAGACCGGGGCGGTCGGTCAGCCAGGTGACCCGGTTGGGAGGATGGAAATCGAACGGCCACAGGCCGACCATGAAGTAACCCGCCACAATCAGGAGACTTAACCAGCCGAACCATCGGTCGTGGGGAAAGCCTTTCACAGGAAGGTTCGGGTTTGCTGAAGCATGGCTAACGGCCAGCATGGTCGGCCGGGCCAACCGTGTCAACGTTAGGTGAAGGGAAACGGATACAATCAGAGAAGAAGCAAACCTCACCGCGCCTTGGGGCTTGGCCTAAATCAAACTGCCATCCGCCGCTTGGAACGCCCGGCTCCGCCACCAGATCTTCTCCGCCTGGGACAAGGCGCGCCGGATGGCCGGGGCCAGCAAATCCAATCGGCGCTTGGGCACGTGCTCCCAGACACCCAGCCACAGCTCTTCTATCTCCCGCTTCAGCTTGAACGACTCCGTTACGAACAGGAACGGCACTTGGGGACATTTTTCGCACGCCACGTCCAGCGCCGCAACACCGTCGAACGCGGGCAGGCCGTGGTCGGAAAGAATCACATCCGGCAATTGTGACTCTAATTCACGCAGGAATGCCTCCC
>JANWKE010000019.1 GCA_025451535.1 Verrucomicrobiia bacterium | reverse complement strand
TCCGTTCACTACGGAGAGGCAGGGAGGGCTAAATGCTTCAGACCACGTTTCAATATCGCACTCGATAGAACGTTTTCGTCCCCGGCCCGTTCGTCACGACCACGATTGCGTTGGTGCTCGCGGCGGTTAGCGTCTGGGTATCCGACCAAAGGGAAAGATTCGTGCTGCTTTGAATATAGTAGGGCAGACCGGGTTCGAGATTGAGGATTGTCAGATTGAAGTTGGTGCCGTTGCGCGCAAGGTACAACTGAACGCCAACGCCCTGGTAGGCCAGGGTGGCAAGCAACGCATGCACTTTGGTTGTCGGATGAAGGGTGTCCCAGAACAAATAGTTCGCCCCCGGCCCGGTGAAACTTTTATCCGTCAGGTTCGGGTCTTCCAACGCGCCGTTGGTGGTGACCGTGATACCGAACGTCGCCGGCGTGCTGATAATCCGGGCGAACAGCGAGTTGTCGTCCATCGGATAAATGCGCAAGCCGGGATTCCGTTGCATGGTATTGGTGAGCGCGGCCGCCAGCAGGTTGTTGAACAACGCCACCTTGGTATCAATATAAGCCCGAAAACTGCCCGGTTGACCGGACAGCGCCGGGATTTCCCCCAGGTTGGGCAGGTTGGGAACGAGCACCTCGCGTGCGCCGTCGGTGTAAAGGGCGTCGATCGCATTCGTCAAATTCAACACGGCGGCGGCAATGACATTGCTCCAGCCGGCATCGTTCATGCCCAGATTCACGTTGTTCTTAAAATCATTTCCGCCCGACCAGACGGTGAACAGCGCCGACGCCAGGTTCGGGGACGGCGTCAAACCGGCGAGCTGCGACGCCAGGTCCGCCGTGGTGCTCCCGGACACCGCAAAATTGTTGGAGGAGTTGTAGGGAAACCCCAGTTGCGGGGACAAATACTCGACCCAGAGCGGGCCGTTGGAGTGACGGCCATTAAAATAGTTCGTCGGCGGGGGCGGGTTGCGCCCGGTGTCGGAGAGGCTGTCGCCCAACGCGTACAAGGCGGTAAATGAATATCCCGTCGTGGTCGTCAGGAACAGCGCCAGCAAGATCGCCGGGAAAAAAGTCCGCAGGGCTGCAAACCGCCTCACAGGCAGCGCCAGTGGCCAATAACGCCGGGTTCGCATTTGATTAAAACTTCTGGAGTCACTATGCACCTTTAGCCGGCCAAAGCCAAACGGAAAGGAACGAGAGAAACGCGAAGGCTAAAGCCCAAGGGCTGAAGGGGTGACGGATGGCAGAGGGCGTTTGTAGCGGCGCTCTGTGACCGCCGCTACAGGCTGAGGCATCTTCAGTCTTCGTCAAGGCTTCCGTCTTCGCGCGGCTTCGACGCGACAAGACGACGCGGCAAGAAAGGCTGAAGGCTGAAGAAACATCGAACAATGAATCCGGCTCGCGAGTATCACCGCAGGACGGGACAGGCAGCTCGCCCCACCTTTGCGCTCTCTGCGTCCATTTGCGTTTATCTGCGGTTAAGGACAGTTGGCTGGCAGTGAATCGCTGCCAGACGACGGGCGATGGCTTTGTGGCGAGAGGATGGAGTCGGTGGACAGCTCATGGGCACATCGCAATTGACAGCCACCGAAGGCGCATTATGGTGTTTGCGATACACGGAATCGCACCAAGGAAGCCAACTATTTCTGTGATCACACAAACATGAACGAAAAAATTGTACAAATAATTCCCGCCGATGACTGGTTTGCCGTGTTTAAGATGGATGACGATGCTGAATTGTCCCTGCCGCTGAACTGCTGGGCCCTGTGTCAAGAGGAGGATGGCTCTTCCCGGATCGAGGGTATCTATGTGGATGCAGTCGGTGATTCCACCGCGGCCAAATCGGCCACGAATTTCGTACGTTACAAAAGACTTTCAACGGTTGCCGTCTGACACGTCCGATTTACGATTTAAGATTGCCGATTTACGATTTTTCGGGCCTCCGGGCCTGAAGGTGCAGCACCTGGAGGCCGATGCCGGACAGCAGGATGTGTGACGAGCGGCAAGTGCCGCGCCGGCAGATGACGGATGACGGAGGGCAGGTGACCGGTCTCCGCGCCGCTTCGACCTGGCAAGCAAGTGACAAGTGACGGGAATTGGAAAAGGCTTCCGTCTTCGCGCGGCTTCGACGCGACAAGACGACGCGGCAAGGAGGGCTCTGAGGGCGCTTGTAGCGGCGCTCTGTGAGCGTCGGGTTTTCAAATTTCTCCGGGGCCGGCGGTCATAGACCGCCGCTACAGGCTGAAGAAACATCGAACCCCGATAAACAGCATCGCGAGCGGGCATTCAACCTTCAACCTTCAACTTCGAACATCGAATCATTTAAAGGTAAAGAATGAGGAAGGTGAAAAACGAGGTGGGTCATTCCAGCTTCGCCCTTTCTACACTGGCTCAAATGCCGGCAACGTCTGTTGCCATTGTAAAACTACTTCTTTCCAAAATGGAATACGGCAAAACATATCAAACAAAAAATTAGCATTGGCAACGCGAGAAAGGCTCCGAACACAAACTTCCCGCTTTTGTTTCCGAAATTGACAGTCCAACCAAAGCCTCTGCGCTTGGGAACAAAGAGGCGGCTATCTCTTGGGCTGTTATATTTCAGGACTGACCAGTTTGCAGGATTGTTCCACTCGCTCTGATTGATGTTGTCTTGTGTCATAATCGTAATTATGCCCGGCTATTTGTTTGAAAGAAAAGAACGCCGCCACGCGGACAATCGCCGACCAACCGGGAATTGATTCCTGATTTCATGGGAAACCGCCATGGGCTTAGGGGAACCGGTCGGAAAAGTCAAATGCCAAAGGGATTTGCAGTCGGATTTGATTTTTGTTTACGCTCGCCCTCACCCCGGCCTTCTCCCCCGGGAGGGGCGATTTTAACCGCTGAGGCGCGGAGGCGCGGAGCATTGAAACGAATTGCACGGATTGACAGGATTTGCGGGAAGAAGGCCTTGTAAATCTGTTGAGCAGGACAATTGACTTCCCCCATACCCCAATGCCGGTAGCGATTTCTTAGCTTTTGCCCTTTTCGTGGGCACCATGGCCCCGCAATTCTGCTTCAATCTCCGGGAATCCTTTCTCGAGCGCGAACATCAGCGCCGTCTTTCCAAAGCCATCGGGAACATTCGGGTCGGTGACTCCATTCGCCAGAAGCCATTTTGTCATTGGCAGGTGGCCATCGCGCGCGGCGGCGCTCAATGCCTGATTATAGTCCTTCGCATCGGGCGGCAGTTGCCGCTTCAAGGCATCGGCGACAACGACATCACCGCTAATTGCGACGTGGTAGAGGAGCGTGTAGCCATGCGGCCCTTTGGTCGTGGCGATGGCAGGGTCAACCTTCAGCAAGGCCAGCAACACGTCGCGCTCACCGAGCATGGCTGCGCAGAAACTGTCGATGCGCGCACCCTGCGAAAGCAGGTATCGTGCGATGTCGCGACGTCCGACGTGTGATGCGCCGCCCAGGGCAGTCTCCCAGTCGCCCTGTCCCCAATCCCACGCGGCCACGACAAACTTTGGATCCTGGTTCACCATTTCCTTCACCTTGTCGAGATTAACGTGACCTGCCTGTACGAAACGAAAGACCTGTGCCAATGGTTGAGGCGGCGGCCGTTTGAGTTCAGCGGGCGGTGCTTTTGGCGCGGGGACGGGTGCGCCCGGACTCGCCTCATCCGCAAACAATCGTGGCACGGCCACGGCGGCGGCGCCGGCGATGCCAGTCGTAATAAAGGTTCGTCTATTTTGATTCATAGGATTGGTTCATGGGAATTGCGTTTCTTAGTCGAAGTTCCAAAACTGGGCAACGGCGTGAAGAACGGCAAGCGCCAAATCGGACAAATGCCCCGGGCAACGGCGGAGCCGCCGTTGGTTGAGAGCGGTGATGGTCTGCCTGCCTGCCATCGCTCTGAACTCAATGTGCAACTCCCACGATGAACTTCTCTCTCGTGATCTCCACGACATTGGTTTCACTCCTGGCTGTGTCAATGACCACCAGGTGAAGCTTTGAGCCAATTGGCCCGACGGTCATGTTCATGCAGTCCAGCAACGGCTTGTCAGCGGTGTCGATGCCTTCAATCTGTTGAATAACCAGTCCCGGATGCAGTCCGGCCTTTGCTGCCGGTGTGCCAGGCGCAACGCTCTGAATTTCGAGCTCATTGTTTTGGATGGTAAGACCAACGCCGATGAGGCTCACAGTAGGTTGTTTCCCCTGGTGCCCGTGGAAGAAAACCAAAAGCACAACCAACAGAACCACGACCACCAGAACTGTTATGTTCAATTTGCCGATGCGTTTCACGTCACCACTATAGACACCGTTCCGCCATTTTTTGTATATCGCGGCGATGCTTTCAGCGAGTGGCGGGCGCAAGGTCGCTGGCCAGCGGGCAGTCCTTTAATTGTTTCAGACCTTCGACGACGGCTTCGGCGTTCAGTTTGGCGCCGGCTTTGGTCGTGTGCTGGTTGTCAAAGAAGTATTTGGCGGCCGGTTCCTTGCCGAGCGCGTCGTAATGGTTCGCGGCCAACGTGTTCAAGTCAACGAAGAGCGCGCCGCTGGCCTTGGCGGCCTCGGCCGCCCATTGGGCGTAACCGTCCAGGCCGCGCTTGATTTTGCCGTCCACCCAGGTGTTGCGCGGAGCGGAAGCGCAAATGATGGCGGTTGCGCCCCTGGCTTTCGCGTCTTTGACATATTGGCGCAAGTACCAGCCGTAGCTGTGGATGGTTTCCTTCTGATGCGTCACAGGCGATTCGATCTCCTTGGTCTCATCACCGTTGCCGGTCACGGTCACGCGGTCGGGATAGTTCTGCGAATTTTTGGCGTCGTTGTGACCGAAGTGAAGGATGACGAAGTCGCCGGGTGCGAGCTTTGCCAGAATTTTGGCCCACGCGCCTTCTTCAATGTAACCGCGACTGCTGCGTCCGCCGCGGCCTTCGTTATAGACATGGATTTTCGCGGCGTCGAAAAGCGGGATGAGTTCAGAGCCCCAGCCCCACGGGCCGGTCGCGCCGTTGCCGCTGCCGGTCTTCACGATGGAATCGCCGACGAGAAACAGCGCCGGGTGAAGCGTGGTACTGGCCGGCGAATTCGTCATCGCTTTTTCCTGCGCGCGAGCAACTCCGGCGATTGAAAGTGCGAAAACGATAAAAAACAAAACAGCTGTGCGCAGGTGCGAGATGATCATGGTGGAACAATTGTGAGCGGGCGCGTGGCGGGTGACAAGTGGCAAGTGACGCGCGCTGGTTGATCCGGCTTCGCCGAGACTTCCGTCTTCGCGCGGCTTCGACACGACAAGACGGTGCGGTAAGTCCTTCCCCAATGCTGTCGCGCCCTGTCTGCCTTTGATGCACGACCTTCCTCACCCAACCCTCTCGCCAAGGAGAGGGCATTCACATTCGCTGCTCACTTGGAGATTCATGTGGCCGGATTTGCCGGACGCACCTTCGCAAGGCCAGGATTGACCAATGATGATTTCCTCTCCTGGGGGAGAGGAAAAAAGGTGAGGGCGGTCGTCCAAACCAAAAGTTCGTTGCACCCTCTGAATCAAGCTGGGGACTCGCGGAGCTCGTCCCTCCGAACTTACTTGGCCAGCGTCCGGCAGAAGCGCTCTATCCGCTCCAAACCCTTCTCCAGGTTCGCCATGCTGGTGGCGTAACTGAGGCGGAAGTAGTCGTCCGCGCCAAACGCGATGCCGGGCACGGCGGCAACCTTCTCCGCTTCGAGCAGCTTCGCGCAGAAGTCGGTGCTTTTCAGGCCGGTCTTCGAGATGTTCGGGAACAGGTAAAACGCGCCCTTGGCATTCACGCAGGACAGTCCCGGGATGCTGCTCAATTTCTGATGCGCAAACCGGCGGCGCTTGTCGAATTCCACCAGCCAGCCTTTCAAGTGATCCAAGGGAGCGGTGATGGCGGCCAGCGCGCCTTTTTGGGCGAACGAGGTCGGGTTGCTGGTACTGTGGCTTTGCACGGCGTCAATCGCCCTGGCAATCGGTTCCGGCGCCGCGAGAAAACCGAGCCGCCAGCCGGTCATGCTCCAGGCCTTCGCAAAACCATGAACGATGATGGTGTGTTCCTGGTGCGCCGGCGAAAAACTCGCGACGCTTTTCACGGTCGCCCCGTCGTAAAGCAGGTGTTCGTAAATTTCGTCGCTCATGATGAGCACGCCTTTCTCGACGCAGATATCGCCGATGGCCTTGGTTTCCTCCGGCGTATAAACACTGCCGGTCGGGTTGCTCGGCGAATTCAGGATGAGCAGGCGCGTACGCGGTGTGATGGCGGCGCGGAGTTGTTCCGGTGTGATTTTGAATTCCGTTTTGTCCGTGGTCTCCAGAATCACCGGCCTGGCGCTCGCGAGCTTGACCATTTCCGGATAGCTCAGCCAGTACGGCGCGGGGATGAGCACTTCGTCGCCTTCCTGGCAGGTGGCGAGGATGACGTTGTAGCACGAATGCTTGCCGCCGCAGGAAACGATGATTTGCGACGGCTTGTAAGTCAGGCCGTTTTCACGCTTGAACTTGTCGGCGATGGCCTGGCGCAATTCCGGGATGCCGCTGGACGGCGTATATTTGGTGAACCCGGCGGCGAGCGCCTTGGCGGCGGCGTCCTTGATGAATTGCGGTGTGTCGAAGTCCGGTTCGCCGGCGCCGAAGCCGACGACATCCTCGCCCGCGGCCTTCATGGCCTTGGCCTTGGCATCAATGGCGAGTGTGAGCGACGGTGACAGCGACGCGGCGCGTTGAGAGATTTTGTAATTCATTGGCGCGGAGAATTTACGCGCTGCGCGACGAAGTTCAAGAAAGGAAATTAAAACTAACCCTTTGATAACTAATCGGCTGGTTTCCCTCTTCACGCGCTCATGCGTGGGGGGAGGGGCGGGAAGAAGAGAAATTGCCCCATCTCACCCCGGCCCGCTGCCCCGCTTCACGGCGGAGCGGGAGATGGTTGTTTTGTGAACTGCGGCGATTGGGAACATTCGGCAAGCGCGAAGCGTCCTGGAGTGCGCCAGTCCCCTGGCGCGTTGCGCTGAACGGCGGGACCAGTTGTTAAAACCGCTACTCGGCTTTCGGTTGATCGGTGAATTCAATCACGTCCGCCGTGACCGTTACTTTAGGAACGGAAAACAGAATCAAATAGATGGACGATCGATCTTCGGTTTGGTTGGCCAACGCGATGGCCCGGCCCGTCAGTGGTTCGCCGGTTGATTTATACAAGTGCGCCTTGGCCGTCGCATAGGTGGGGTTGGCGAATGGAATAATGCCCAGGAGCCGAAACCCGTAGCTCTTTCCAATGGCCCCGGGTTTGATGACCCGGTAGTTCTTCTGATTCAAGGAAACGTCCGTCCCGGTGGTTTGTCCATTGAAACTGCCAGTGGATGAACATCCCGTGGCCAGGCACAGAAGCATTGCGCTGGCCGCCACCAGGGCCGTCCGTTGGGAGATAGATGCCAGATGTTTCATGTTTCAACCTTTCATTCTGATTCTCTAATTCACTTAATGGGGTATTTGATTGCTTGGCCATTCACCCGCATGCAGGGAGATTAAGCCCAAATGAATCATCCTGGCAAGCGTTGAAGTGCGTCTAATCAAATTTGGGGCAGTGACGGCTCGCCGGGCCGCCCATGGGTGGGCTACATTATGTTCGGTCGCCTCGGCGAGGCGACTCTCCCCTTTGGCTCGCGGGGACCACCGCAGGGCCGAATTCGCCCACCCATGGGCATCCCGGCGGATGTTCCTGCCAGGTCACTTCGTCGAAAAGAGCGCACCCATGGACCATGTGGTCGGTGGCGAATCGCGGGTAGTTTTGTCCGGCTGCTTTTGTCCGTCGGCTAAACCGCCTTGAGGATGGTTTCGACGGTGGTGTGAAGTTCCGACAGGGTGAAGGGCTTGGTGAGACAGGGACGTTTTTCCGTTTCCAGGAAATGGCGCATCTCGTCGTTGATGACGTCGCCGGTGATAAAAATAATACGCTGGCAGAATTGGGGATTGGTGCGGCGCACCTGTTCATAAACCTGCTGGCCGTTCAAACCGGGCATCTTCCAGTCGCAAAACGCCAGGTCGAAATGATTTTGGTCCAGTTTGTTCAGAGCGGTTGTGCCGTTCTCAGCCACTTCCACCTCGTAACCACGAAGCTCAAAGTCGTCGTGGATCAGGTTCAGGATGGGTTTTTCGTCGTCAATCACCAGCACGCGTTTGCCCTGGCCCTCATGGGGATTCGGTTTTTCCAACTCCGGCGCTGCCGCCAATTCGACAGGAGTTTCCGTTTTCTCAGCGATGGGCAGTTCGATGAGAAAGGTTGCGCCTTTGCCCAGCTGGCTCAGGGGCGTGATCGTGCCGCCATGTTCCTTGATGTAACCGTAGCACAAACTCAGACCCAGGCCGGTGCCCTTGCCAACCTCCTTGGTGGTAAAAAAGGGATCGAAGATGCGCCGCAGATGTTCCCGGGGAATTCCCACCCCGTTATCCTGGATGGTGATGCGGATGTTCGGTGCGCGGGTTTCGGTGGTGATTTGGATCCGGCCCCCCTGTCCGCCCGCCTGAATGGCTTCCTGGGCATTGTTGATCAGGTTGAGCAACACCTGCTGGATCTGGCTGGTATCTGCCAGCACCAGGGGCAGGTTGGGTTCCAGTTGGGTGGCCACCTCAATGTTGCTGGTGCGCAACGAATAGCCCACGATCTCCAAAATCATCTCTACGAGGCCGTTCAGGGAAACCAGCTTGCGCTCGGACTGTTCCCGCCGGGCGAAACTCAACAGCGACTGGACGATTCGTTTGCAGCGCAACGCCGACTTGAAGATGGTTTCCGAGTATTGCCGGTCTTTGGCATCTGCCGTCGTTTTTTTAAGGACTTCCGAGAAGCCGACAACCGCCGCGAGGGGATTGTTCAATTCATGCGCCACGCCGGCGACAAATTTGCCGATGGCCGAAAGCTTTTCGCTTTGGACCAGTTGCTCCTGCGTGGTCTTGAGCGTCTCCACAGTTTTTTCGAGCTGGGACCGCGATTGCTGGATGTTTTCGGTCATTCCGTTGAACACCATCGCCAGCTGGCCGCACTCGTCGCGGCTGCGCACGCCCACGCGCCGGTTGAAATCGCCGCGCCCCACCGCCTCGGCGCCCTGCCGCAGTTCACGCAACGGTTCGGTGACCCGGTTGATGAACAACCATAAGGCCGCCACGCAGAACAAAATGGCGAAGAAACCCAGGCCCGACAGCAAATGCTGCGTTGCCCGCATGGCGGACAGCGACTGCTCACGCGAACTCAGCAAGACGTAACCGAGGTTGCTGCCGGGGTTCAGCGAGGCAAAACGCCCGGCGATGCAATAATAATGCACGCCATTGAGTACGATGGGTTTCACACTCGCCGTCGGGTCCTCGTTGTCATTGGCGGGCATCGCGCCCTGGAAAGCCCGGACAAACTGTGCATTGGCATCCAATCCGGGCAGGGTTGAAACGGTGACCCGGCCGTTGGCCATGAGAGCGATCTGGCTCTGTGTGAGTTTGCTGAATTCCTGGGCTGCGGCGCCGCCGATTTCCGAGCCCAACGTCAACACGCCAATCTGTTTGTTGTCCTGGTTGTTGGCCGGGACGGTGACCACATCGTAGAGTTTTCCGCCCACATAGACCGTGTCCACCCTTTCATCTCCGCGCAGAGCCAGTTGCAGCACCGGTGCGGCGGCCGCTTCAAATTCCGGCACCGGGATCCCGGGATCGTTTTTCTCGACGTCGAGGATTTTTCCCCGGTTGGACGCATAGAACAAAATGTCCACCCGCTGCATTTCCATGAGGTCACTCAACGTGTTGTGCAGGTCCTTGGCCTCGCCGAACTGGAAGATCTGTCGCCAGATGGATTCATTGGGCAGGTTGTGAAAGCGCATCAGCAAATCGTTCCGGCGGAAATCCTGGGAGGAGCGGATGACCGCGTTGGCCGTGGCCAGGGTGCTGCGCGCTTCCTGTGCCGATTGTTGCGCAATCCGGTGGTCCACGACAAAAAACGTGATGGCCATCGCCACCGCCATGCAGCCCGTCACCGGCAACAACACCTTGGCGCGGAAACTGGAGTCGATTAATTCGTGTGCCCGGCTCAGCAACGACCTGACCGCCGGTCGGATTTTCCACAGGGCCGCAGCTTGCGCCAGACGCCCAAGGAGCCGGCCGGATTTAAGTTTACGGTCGGAATCAGGCATGGCGTCAACCCCGCCCTTGTTTGTGGGCGGCCCGGTTTTGACGCGCGTATGCCTTTGTGCCCAAACAGACAGACGGCGCAGTGCGGAGCTCAACTTCATCTACCTCAAGAACTAGCAAACCACATGCCGGGAAGGGAAAAATGCCGGTAGGTGAAGACCTCGGTTATTCTGTTGGTATGCTGTAGGTTACACCTTCAGGAACGATCTTTTGCCGGCCGCCCCGGATGCGCGCCGAAAGCGGAAGCCAAGCCTGAGTCGCTATCTTTCAGAAGATTAACGCTCCGAATAGTACTTGTGCGTGTATTCCTTGACCATGCGGTCGGTGGTGAATTGCGGCACGAGCGTGACCATGGCGCGGCGGATGCGTTGAATCCATTGGCGCGGGATGCCCTGTCCGTCACGGTCGAAAAACATCGGGACCACCTGTTTGGTGAGTGTCTGGTAAAGATTCGCGCTGTCCAGGCGGTCCTGTTCTTCGATATTGTCGGGATGCGAATCGCCGCCAATGGCAAACCCGTTGGTTTTATCATAGCCTTCGCGCCACCAGCCGTCGAGGATGCTGAGATTCAAACAACCGTGGCAGCCCGTCTTCATACCGCTGGTGCCGGAGGCTTCGAGCGGCCGGCGCGGATTGTTCAGCCAGACGTCGCAACCGGAAGCCATCTGCCGCGCGGCGTGGACGTCATAATTTTCGACAAACACGAGGTACCCGGCCAGTTCGCTGTGTTTGCTGAGGTGGATGATCTGCTGAATGAAACGTTTGCCCTCGTCGTCGCGCGGGTGCGCCTTGCCGGCGAAGATGAACTGGATAGGCCGCTTTTTGTCGCGTGCCAGTTTCACAATGTTATCAAACTGCTGGAAGATCAGCGGCGCGCGTTTGTAGGTGGCAAACCGGCGCGCGAAGCCAATGGTCAAAGCGTCCGGATTCAACAAGTGATCAAACCGGATGAAATCGCCCGGCCCGAGCCGCTGGTGCTGGAGCAACAGGCGGCGGCGGACGAATTCGATCATTTCACGGCGTAACCGATAACGCAGCGCCCACAATTCCTCGTCGGAGACAAAATCCGGGTCGGTCATTTTCTCCCAGAACTCGATCGAATTGACCGCGGCCGCCCAGTCCGAGCCGAATTTCTCGCGGCACGCGGCGGCCGCGTTGTCTTTGCCTTCCTTCAATCGCTTCCGCCAGAATTGTCGGACCGGCCCCTTCATCCAGCCCAGCAGATGGATACCGTTGGTGATGTGACTAATGGGAACCTTTTCAACGGGCACGTTCGGGTAAAGGTCATGCCACATGTGGCGGCTGACGTCACCGTGCAACTCGCTGACGCCATTGGCGGCATGCGACAATTTCAACGCCAGGACGGTCATGCAAAAGGACTCCTGCGCATCCTTCGGGTTTACCCGGCCCAGGGCCATGATGTCGTCAAAGGGCACCGTCAGTTGCGTGTGGAACAGTTGAAAGGCGTAATCCATCAGCTCCAGGGTGAAGCGGTCGTGCCCGGCTTCCACCGGCGTGTGCGTTGTGAAGATGCACTGCGCCCTGGTGGCGGCCTGGGCGTCGGAAAAGTTTTGGCCGGCGGCCATTTTTTCGCGGATCAATTCCAGTGTCAGGAAGGCCGCGTGACCTTCGTTCATGTGGAACACCGACGGTTCGACGCCGAGCTTGCGGAGCAGGCGCACGCCGCCGACGCCGAGCAGGATTTCCTGCATGATGCGCATGGACCGGTCGCCGCCGTAGACCCGCGCAGTCAAATCGCGAAAGTGCTGGGCATTTTCCGGCAGGTTGGTGTCGAGCAAATACACCGGCACCCGGCCGACGTTGACGCGCCAGGCCCGGAACTGGACGCGATTCATGTCAATCTCCGCCTGCAACACCAGGGGCTGGCCATCGGGCCCCAATACCGGTTCCAGCGGCACGTTTTGCGGATCAATCAGATTGTAGAATTCGGTCTGCCAATTATTGTTGTCCACGGCCTGTTGGAAATAGCCTTCGCGGTAAAAGAGGCCGATGCCGACAAAGCCGAGGCCGAGGTCGCTGGCGGATTTCGCGTGGTCGCCGGCCAGGATGCCGAGGCCGCCCGCGGAAATGGGCAGCGATTCGTGGAGGCCGAATTCGGCGGAAAAATAGGCGACGGGATGCTTGAGCAGGTGCGGCGCGTTCTTGTGTCCCCAGGTGTTTTTCTCGCTCAGGTACGCTTCAAAATTTTCCAGGATCCCGCGGGCGTGGCATTCGAAATCATCGTCCTGCAACCGCATGCGCAGTTCGTATTCCGAGACCTCGCGCAAAACGGCGACGGCATTGTGAAACAGGTTTTGCCAGCCCCGCGGTGAGAGTTCCTGGAAGAAATCCTGCGCTTCCTGATCCCAGCTCCACCAAAGATTGCGGGACAGTTTTTGCAGTCGTACGACGAGTTCATTCAATTCCGCACCCGCCAGGGGTTCTTTCCTCATAGGCTTTGAAATTCCTTAAGTGACCGGCTCCCTGCCAGTTGTCGGGCGAACATTAAAGTCGCTGGCGCGGTTCGGCAATAAAATTTCCGCGCCGATGACCGGTTGCGTCCACGCGCTTCGTGTGTTTTACGCGGCCCCGGCGTCATAATGGAATGGGCCGGAGTAAGTCCGGCAGATTACGGCCCCACCAAAATGCGGTAGAAGCGCTGTTTATTGGTGGCGCCTGGGTCGGTCAACAGGAACGAGTTGGTCGCCGGGTTATTGGTGATGTAGAGCGTAAGCCAGTTGCTGGTGGCCAGGTTGGTCGACATTTGCAACGTGTAATTTTGGTTGGCAGCACCGTTCAACAGCATTTGGAACTGGCCGCCCAGCCGCGCGGGCGAGGAAATGGTCGGTCTGGGCACGACGGCGGCGACCGCAATCGAAAAGACTTTATTCGTGGTGGTAGAATAGGCGTCGGCGGCTTGCACCTGGAAATAATACGTGCCACCGCTGGTCGGCGTGCCGGAGATGAAACCACTGGAATTCAGTGTCAAGCCCGGCGGCGGATTGGCCGAGCCGATGGCCAGCGACCAGTTATAAGGCGACTGTCCGCCCGTGGCGCCGAGTTGAGCGTTATAAGGAACGCCAAGCGTGCCGCCGGGCAGGGAAGTATTGGTGATGACCACTGGCGGCAATGGCGGATTGTTAAGAATGGTCAGCGCCAATCCGTCTTCTTCCACCGTATTGGAGGCCGAGTCGGTCACGACTACATCAAAGTAAAATTTGCCATTCATCAGGGGCGTGCCCGAAAGAACGCCGTTGTTTGCCAGGCCGAGATTCAGCGGCGGAACCGAATAATTCGGAATGGACCAGTGGTAGGGCGGCGTACCGCCGGAAACCTGGAGCGCCTGGCTGTAAAAGATGCCGTTCGTCCCGTTGGGCAGCGCAGGGGTATTGATTTGCAATGGGGGCGGCAAATTGGTGGATTGGAGGGTGAAATCCACTTGCATCGAATTCCCCGAAACACTGGTGAAATTGGTGCCGACACATAGGTAGCCCAGGGAATTCAACTGGCCGCAGTCCAGACTGACGCCCCAGTTACCGTTCGTGACGGTGAATGAATAATAGCCGTTGCCGTCCGTGTTGGTGGAGGAATTGTTGCCGACGCCATTGTTCACGTAAACGATTGCGTTGGTTACGGGCTGGCTGCCGTTGTTCTGCACATGGCCGAAGATTTGCCAGGCATTACTGGGCAGGACATTGAAATTCGCCGTGCCGCCGTTGGAGACATTTTGGCTGTTCGGGCATTGATAATTGCCGGGACCGAGGATGTTATCCAGGCTGCCGTTGCCGCCATTGCAATCAACTCCAACGTTCCAGACACCGTTGGCCACGTTCAGGGTGTAATTGCCATTCGCATCGGTGTCGGCGGTGACAAAGTAGGTGAGGCCGCCATTTGTCGAAGAAGCAAACATGCCGACGCCCACGAGGTTGGTGCCGCTGGACTGGACATTGCCAGTGATCTGGCCGGTTACGGGGAGGGCGGTGAGGTTGACTTGCAGGGCCTGTCCGACGGCGAGGTTGGTGCCGCCATTTTGATTCACTTGCGGTTGTGAAAAAATATAGTTGGCGGGGCTGTTTTCGGAAGAAACCGACACTTGCCAGGGGTCGCCATCGCCCAGGCCGCCGACCACGCCCACGAAATAGTTCCCGTTCGTATCCGAGTAACCGTCCGATTGAAATTCACCGTTATTGTTGTCGTAGGATTGAACATCAATTTTCGCCAACGGATTTCCCAGGTTATCCTTCACGCTGCCGTAAAACATGGCCGTGGCCCGGGAGAAAGGTCCGACAAAGCCGGTCGAGCCGGCGGGAACGTTGGTGCCGTTCTGGTAGCCAACGTAGCCGTGAACAATCAGGCCGGTGTCGTCGCTGCCCAGACTCCAGTTCCCGGAAACAACGCCAATGGAAAAATTGCCGTTCGTGTCACTGAAACCGATGGCGATGAGGCCGGTT
>JANWKE010000018.1 GCA_025451535.1 Verrucomicrobiia bacterium | reverse complement strand
GTCAACGGCGACAGCGGGCCGGATTATCAAATCCAGGTCTCCACCAATCTGTTGGACTGGAACACCGTTTTCACCACCAACTCACCGGCGATGCCGTTCACTTGGACGAACGGCGCCAGCGAGTCACCTATGAACTACTTCCGAATCGTGGTCGGACCCTGACGGCAAAGTGAGCATGAACAAGAAGCTCCCGATTGCCCGCTGTCTGCTCGGAGCGTGCTTTGGATTATTCATGGCTGCGTCCGCAAAAGCGGCTTCGCTTCAGGTGGTGACCAATGACTGGGGCACCAACGGAGTGCCCTCGACGGTCAGCATGTATATTTATGTCCCGGACAAACTGGCGACGAGCCCGCCAATTCTGGTGGTCGCGCATTACTGCGGCGGCACGGCGGGCGGCGTTTTCGGCGAAGCCTACGGCGGCGGCATCGTCGCAGCTTGCGACAAGTACGGTTTCATCATGGTCTTCCCGCAGGCCGCGAATCCCGACGGCAGCGGAAGATGTTGGGATGCCGGGTCGACTAGTTCACTCACGCGCAACGGCGGCGGCGATTCGCAGGCGATCGTCAACATGGTGAATTACACCGTCAACACGTACCATGCGAACCGCAGCCGGGTTTATGTGACCGGCACTTCCTCCGGGGCCATGATGACGGAGTTGTTGCTCGCTCTTTATCCCGATGTTTTCAAAGCCGGCGCGGAATTCTCGGGCGTGCCGGCGGGATGCTGGGCCGTGAACAACCCTGGCGGCGGCTGGAGCGGTCCCTGCGCCGGCGGCCAGGTTTCCTACCCGGCGCCGCAGTGGGGAAACATCGTTCGCGGCATGTACCAGGGATATTCAGGTCCTCGCCCTCGCGTCCAGCTTTGGCATGGCACGGCGGACACGACGATCAGTTACAACGACCAGACGGAAGCCATCAAGCAATGGACCGATGTGCTCAATTTAAGCACCAATCCCACCACCACCGCCACAGTGAAAATTGGGAGCGTCACGAATCAATGGATCCATCAAACCTGGCAGGACTCATGCGGCAATGCCGTTCTTGATGCCTGGTCCGAACTGAACGGCGGCCACGGTACCGACGCAAATCTCAACGCGCAATATGTCATTCCCTTTTTGGGCCTCGACAAAACCGGTTCTGCGGATCCGGTGAATTCGTGCGCCGCGCCGAACGGTTTGGCCGCGACTGCGATTTCCAGCAACCAGGTGAGTCTCGCGTGGAATACCTCAAGCAACGCGGCGAGTTACACACTCAAACGCGCGGCCATGACCGGCGGGCCCTACAGCATTCTTGCCTCGAACATTATCGCCACAAACTACGCGGACACAGTTGCGGTGGGGATGAGGTATTATTACGTCGTGAGCGCCCGGGTCAGCGGCGTGGAAACTCCCAACAGCAGGGAAGCGTCGGCCAATCTTCTGTATCCGTGGCTCACGGCGGACATCGGTTCCGTGGGCATTATGGTCGGCAATGCGAGTTATAACAGTGGCGTGTTTACGGCGATGGGAGCCGGAGCCGACATCCAAAGCACTGCGGATGGTTTCCGCTACGTGTATGTGCCGGCAACGGGAAATTGCACGATCATTGCCCGAGTGGCATCCGTGCAAAACGTCAATGCGTGGTCGAAAGCAGGAGTGATGATCCGCGAGAGCCTGAACGCAAATGCTGCCAACGCTTTCGTCGGACTCACGCCCGGAAATGGTACCACGTGGCAATACCGTTCCAGCACCGGCGGCGGCACCACTTACAACAATACCGCCGGCCTGAACGCGCCGTATTGGGTGAAGCTGGTCCGCAGCGCAAACATGTTCACGGGCTACCGCTCGGCGGACGGAATCACCTGGACGCTGCAAGGCACCGCGACCTTCACCATGGGCTCGACGGTATATATCGGTTTGGCGCTGACCAGTCATGATACCGCGAATCTGGTTCCAGCAAGTTTTGATAATGTTACTGCTCCCGGCTGGACAGCCTCGGCTCCGCCATCAGCTCCCTCCAACCTGACCGCGACCGCGATGTCCGGCAGCCAGATCAATTTAATTTGGAACTCCTCCGCCACGGCGTCGGGTTACAATATCAAACGTTCGACTGCCAACGGCGGTCCCTATTCCATCATCTACAGCGGCCTCGGCGCCACCAATTACAATGACACCGGTCTACCCGCCACCAATACTTTCTATTACGTCATCAGCGCCCTCAACCAGAGCGGCGAAAGCATTAACAGCGCGCAGGCCAGTGCCACCACGTTGATTCCGAACACACCCCCTACCCTCGCGCCCGTCGCGAACCAAACCATCGGCGCGGGCGTCACGCTCAGCATCACCAATATTGCAACCGATACCAACGTGCCGACACCGGTTCTCACCTTCGGCCTGCTGTCGGCTCCCACGAATGCCGCCATCAACAGCTCCAGCGGTGTCCTGACCTGGCGGCCTCTGGTGAGCCAGGCCAACTCGACCAATCCTTTCACCGTCATGGTGGCCGATGACGGCACGCCGAGCCTGAGTGCGACCCAGAGTTTTGCAGTGACAGTCAATCCGCTGGCTCAGCCGCAATTATCAAACATGGCTTTCAGCAACGGAAAATTTGTTCTGCAAGTCAACGGCGACAGCGGGCCGGATTATCAAATCCAGGTCTCCACCAATCTGTTGGACTGGAACACCGTTTTCACCACCAACTCACCGGCGATGCCGTTCACTTGGACGAACGGCGCCAGCGAGTCGCCTATGAACTACTTCCGAATCGTGGTCGGACCCTGAACCTGGACAGCCCAAACGCCCGGCTCCGCTCGGAAGTTTTGCTATTTCGTTTTCAGTTTGAGAACAGTGATTGAATACGGTGGAAATTCGCGCGTGAAACCTGCGCTCAGACCCTCCACCGACTCCACTCGCGGGACCACTTTGTTCGGTTCGTTGAGGGAATTCGTATCATTCGGGCTATTTGCCGCCAGGACCACCGCTTCGCCTTTGGAAGCAATCGCTTTTGCGCCGCTGATTTGGAAATCGACCTTCTGGGCCGCTCCATCTTCATTCACGATTTTCACGTAAACCAATCCTGTCTTGGCATCGCGGGTTACGTCAAAATAGACCTGGCGGAGTTGTTGCGGTGGCGGTGGATTGCCACCGCGCCGCGCGGCCGGCTGCCAGGTGCGCAGGGGAATGTCTTGCGAATCCGTCGCGAGAATCTCATTCCCGTGCATGGTGCTGAACATTCTCTGGGCGTAATACGCCGGCGAGCCGTAGCTATTCAGGGCGTCGTAACCAATCAAATCCGTGCTCCACTGCATGGAACGATTTTGTCCGGTGATCTGACTGACGTTCACGAATAGCGGCGCGTAGCAGTGCATCAATACGATGTCGGAATTTCGTTCCATACCGGTCATCCAGGCGGCGTCGCCCAGCGCCCCGGCCATGTTTGGTGTGGGCGAGCCAACCCGGGTGGCCCACTCACCGCAAAAGATTTTTGACTGGTTCGTGCGCGAATATTTGTCGTAGTCGAGCGCGTGCGCCATCATTTCTTCCTGGGACCGGTAATAATGTTCATCGACCAGATCCGGCACGCGGCTTTTGATCGGCGTTGTGGCGATGATTTGCAGGTTTGGATATTTTTGCTTGATGGCGTCGTAAAACTGGGCAAAGCGATCGTCGTAACTGCGGGAGCGGTCAAAAGAATCTTCATTTCCGATTTCGACGTAGGTCAATTTGAAGGGCTTGGAATGGCCATCTTTCGCCCGTTGCGCGCCCCATTTTGTATGCGCATCGCCCGTGACATACTCAATTTCATCCAGCGCATCCTGAACATAAGGAACGAGGTTTGTTCCTGGCTCGACATGTTGCTGGCGCAAAGAATACCCCGCATAAACCGCCAGGACCGGTTCCATTTTCAAATCCTCACACCATCCCAAAAACTCGAGCAAACCGAACCCATCGGTGGACCAGTAGCCCCACGGGCTGCGATGACCGGGTCGTTGTGAAACGTCGCCAATGGTTTCCTTCCAGTTGAACCGCTCGGGAATCGTATTGCCTTCCACATAATTACCGCCCGGGAAGCGCAGGAATTTGGGCTGCATGTCGGCCATCAATTGCATGATGTCCGGGCGCGACCCATTCGGGCGATTGTGGAAGGTCGGCGGAAACAATGAAACGTTTTGAAACCAGACGGTTCCTGGCGTGGCGGTTTTGATGACCAAACGATTCTCCTTCGACGGCATGACCTTTTTCGTCTTTAAGGTGACTTCATACTTTTTCCATTCGCCGGCAATTTTTGAAATTTTTGCGCTCGCGAACACGGTTTTGCCATCGGTGCTTTCAATCGAGAGATTGAGCGGACCAGAAAAGTTGTCGCCGCGCGCGTAGAACGAAGCGTGATAGGTCGTGTTGGGCCGCACGGGAATTCCCCAATAGCCGCCATTCGCAATGCCCGCCGGCGAGGCTTCGGACGCCTGGCTTGCGTCCAATTTCAGGCTGAGGTTCAACGCGGAGTTCAGTGGCTGATTAGTATCAATTGTCATCGTTGCGCCGCCGACCGTGCTCCAGAACTCCGGATTCCGGGGATTCGATTTGAATGTGCGATTGCGGATCAATTCGCCGTAAATACCGCCCTCGTAGGAAAAGTTGATCTCTTCCGTCATCAAACCATAAAGCCTGGGACTCACCTCGCCAGTGACTTTGCCGGCGTCAATCTTCAGAATCGCGGTGGCAAATGGGGAAGTTTTGGCTTCTGTTTGTGGAGCGGCCGGTGCGGGCTCAGCAGTCACCGAAACGGTTGGAGTTGCCGGCTTCGCCTCGGTTGTGATGGGGATCGTGCGCGGCGGAACGGTCCCGGCCAATGCCTGCGGAATAATTTCAATCGCATTGATCTGCGGATTTTCGATGTTGCTGGTGAAGGTGATCTTGAAGGTTCCATTCGTGACTTCGACCGGCACTTCCTCCATGTATGCGCGGTTTGCTCCGCCGGCTTTTACGAAAACATCAAAATTTTTGAACTCGTGGCCCTGCACATTGAAGGAGAACACCCGTTCACCCGGGCCGGTGATATTCTGGTAGGTCTCGGCAAAATAGAGCCTCGCCACATATTTGCCGTTCGGAATTTTTGTGGAAAAGGAATCCATGGCGTAATGCTCAGTCAAGAAAAGACCTTGGTCCTTGGTCCCGCGAATCGTCGGCGCCGGATCAGGCCCGGTGATGTCGCCGCCTTCAAAACCTTGTTCCGCCAGCCAAACGTTGCCGCTGGAATCCGTGAACGGCGTGGGCTGTCCGGCCTTGATTCGAACAATCTTAGGCTCGGTTGCGGCTGAAGCGGCCTGCTCGCGTTTGGCTACGATGTCATATTTGGCGATGTCGCCGACTGCGCGCGTGAATTTAATTTCATTGGCATCGGCCGAAAGCTTTCCGGTGTAGGTGATGCGAATTTCGTTGTCTTGGAAATTCAACATCTCAACGAACGAAATCGTGTCTCCATCGACCTTGCCTTCTTTCAAGTCGGCTTCCCGTTTCTGATCGCCGGCTTCTGAATTCGCTTTACCCGTCAGGCTCGTGCCGTCTTG
>JANWKE010000017.1 GCA_025451535.1 Verrucomicrobiia bacterium | reverse complement strand
GCTGTTTGTTTGCCGCGTGGGATGAGACAACGCATGAGGTCAATGTCAGTGAGGTCTGCATGTATGCTCCGCTGGTAACGGTGGTGGAGCCGGCGCCGCTGGATCCGTTTGCGGTAACCCCGAAACACGTGACGGATTTGCTCCAATTCGATCCCCAGGCCAGTGCGCTGAGACAGGTGAAAGTCTCCGGACAAATCGTTGCTGAACGCGGCGGGGAATATTATGCGATGGACGGGACGAACGGGTTTCGATTCATCCTGAAAGAAGATGCCAGTCTCGGGGCCGGTGATTTGGTGGAGGTGGCCGGCTTTCCCAGCCTGACGGGGCCGTCGCCGGTTTTGCAGGAGGCTCTCGCGCGAAAGACCGGCGTGGCGCCCGTGCCCAACGCCCGCCTGCTGGACGCAGACAATTTGTTCCGGGCCGAAAACGACGCCGTACGCGTGCGTGTCGAGGCGGTGCTGTTGAATCTAAGCGAGGATCAGCGAACCCTGGAGTTGCAGACCGGCCTGCAGCGATTCGTCGCCCAACTGGATGGCAGCGGCAGATTTGCCGCATCCCGGCGGGCCATGTCCGAGGCGGGCCTTGATTTACCGCCGGGCAGCCGGCTGGAGTTGACCGGCATTTACGCGGGGAACGGCGGAAACCGGACGACCCATTTGGGTGTTGCGAACTTTGAATTGCTGTTGAACTCGCCGGCGGACATCCGGGTGCTGGCGCGGCCCCCGTTTTGGACGCTGCCGCGATTGCTGGTTCTGGTGGGCGCACTGCTGGGCGTGCTGGGCCTGGCGTTGATCTGGATCCGGCTTCTCCATGACCGGGTTCAACAGCGCACGCGTCAACTGGAGACGGAGATGCACGCGCGTGAACAGGCTGAACACCAACACGCCCTGGCACAGGAACGCGCCCGCATCGCGCGCGATTTGCACGACGACCTGGGCAGCAGCCTGACCGAGATCACCATGCTCGCCACGACCGGCCCCAGCCTGAATTTGCCGGCGGACCAGGCCACTGAACGCATGGAAACCATCGCCGGAAAATCCCGCACCTTGGTGAACGCCCTGGACGAAATTGTCTGGGCCGTGGACCCGGAGCGTGACACGCTGGCTTCGGTGGCCCGATATCTGGCCAGTTACGCGGAGGAGTACCTGGCCGGTTTGAAGATCGCCTGCCGCGTCCATATTCCCAATGCGTTTCCGGATCAGCCGGTTTCCGGCGAGGTGCGTCACCACCTCTTTCTCGCGGTGAAGGAGGCGCTCAACAACGCGGTCCGCCACGGCGGGGCCAGCGAGATTGGCTTCCACATCCGCGTGCTGGAAGACCAGATGCGGATTTCCATCACCGACAACGGAAGCGGATTCGAGGCTTCTGAGCGCTCAAACGGGCATGGCCTGTTGAATCTCCGCAACCGGCTGGAACACTTGCACGGTCACTGCGAACTGGAATCCTCTCCCGGCGCGGGCACGACCATCTCCCTGCAAGTGCCCTTGCCTGTCCCCAATAACTCGCCATGAACTCCGTCGCCATTGTTGAAGACAACGCCGTGATGCGAAACACCTTCCGTCAGTGGATTGATGCCGCGCCGGGATTTCGCTGTGTGTTTGCCTGCGCCACCGCCGAGGAAGCCCTGGCGGAAATCCCGCGACTCAAACCCGACGTCGTGCTCATGGACATCCATTTGCCCGGAGAATCAGGCATCGCCTGCACGGCCCAACTGAAGGAAAAACTCCCTGACGTTCAAGTCATCATTGTGACCGTCTATCGTAATCACGAATTGATTTTTCAGGCGTTACAGGCGGGCGCCTGCGGTTACCTGTTGAAACGGTCCAGTCCGGAAGAGTTGTTGAAAGCCATCAGCGAAGTGCGCTCCGGGGGCGCGCCGATGACCAGCGAAATTGCCCGCATGCTGGTGGAGGCGTTCCAAAAGAAACCGGCCAGTGTTGTGTCCGGCGACGGACTCACCCAGCGAGAATCTGAGATTCTCGTTTTGCTCTCCGAAGGCTTGAGCAACAAAGAGATAGCCGACCGCGTCAAAATCAGCTACGACACGGTGCGGGCGCACCTGCGACACATTTACGAGAAACTTCATGTGCGCGGGCGTACCGAGGCCGTGCGGAAGTATTTGAAATCTTCAACCTCCGTGACGTCGGGATTGGGTGGCACGACCGTTGATTAGGATTTGTTATCATGTGGAATTTCTGTACGAGTTTGCGTTCCAGCTGCCTCCCTGCCTGTCGAATATAGTCCAATTGAGCAATAGCGGGGGTGGTTGGCTTTCGTTAAAGTTAATCTGTTCTATGAGAATTCGCATAAATCAATTCAGCCAGGCAACCAATTCAAACAAACTATGAGAAGTCATTTTACCCTTCCCCGAGGTGTTACCGCGGCCTGTGCCGTTGCGGGCGCAACGGCCGTATTGAGCGGCAACTGCTCCGCAGCACCTTTTATTGCCGCCGACTATGCCACCAATGCCACTTACGCCTCCGGCTGGTCCGCCGGCCAGAACGGCGGGTACGGCTTTGGCGCTTGGAGCTTCACTACTGATATCGACACCAACGGCGTCCCAATTCAAAATGCCATGGACAGGACGTCGCCGTACGATCCATTTGGTGTGGGGTGGACACTCTACAACCCCATTGGTCCGGCAATTGGCAGCCCTAACCCGCCAGATACCGGTAGTGGGCCGCCGAGCGGTGATGTTTCTCGGGCCGGTCGAGCACTTCCAAACGGCGGGTTGCGGGTCGGCCAAACGTTCAGCACAATCATTTCAAACCCCACGGAACATAAATTTTTCCGCGGATATACAATCATTCTTTCGACCGGCAGCGATAACATCCAATATGGCGGCGTGGGCACGGCGATCGGGGTGGGTACATTTGACTATTATGTGGCTGGCGGCTGGTACACCTTGCCGACATTCAAGACAGGCGGTACTGGACTCTTCGACACGGACACCACCACGAACGGGATGGAGCTCGATATCACCATAACCAGCACCAATAGTTATCATCTCGTCATGACGCCGTTGACCAACCCGGGAATTGCCTACGCGGAGGACGGCACCTACACAAACTCGGTCATTAATTGGGTAACATATCAATTATACAATACCGACTCAGACTTCTACAATTTTACCAATGGGATTCCGGCTGTGTGTACGAATCCTCAGCGCACGGATTTCTACATCCAGAGCATGACGGTCTCGGGGCTGATGTTGAACATCCAGCTGGCAGGCGCGAAAGCAGTTTTGTCGTGGCCGACGAATGTTCCAGGCTTTAATTTGGCATCCAGCCTTAATCTTGGCCCGGGAGCGGTCTGGAGCACGAATCTGCCTTCACCGGTCATCGTCAACGGTCAAAATGTCGTGTCCAATCCCATCGCGAATTCGAAGCAGTTTTACCGGCTCCAGCAATAAATCGTTTATGGCCCCAAAATATACTCAAAGTGCCAGCCAAACGGGCTCTGGCCGGACCCCGTTTCAGTCAAAATCGCGCCACGGCTTTACCCTGATCGAGCTTCTGGTAGTAATCGCCATCATTGCCATTCTGGCCGCGATGTTGTTGCCCGTATTGGGGCAGGCCAGGATCAAAGCCCAGGCGCTCCAGTGCATGAGCAATTCCCGGCAACTGATGCTGGGTTGGATTCAATATGCCAGCGATAACAACGACCACCTGGTAAATAATTATGGCCAGCCCTTCAGTGGGTGGGAGGAACAAAACAAAACTTACCAAAATTGGGTGAACGAAATTTTGACCTGGGGGAAGTTGGACTCCGCCGGCATCCCGATTGATAATACGGATGGTATCACGAAGGCGCCTTTCTTCCAATATACCCGGAATATCGCGGTTTATAAATGCCCGGCCGACAAATTTGTCAGCGCGCCGCAGCGGGCGGCGGGCATTAAAGCGCGCCCGCGCTCCTACTCGATGAACATGTTCATAGGCATCAATAATCCCAATAACCCGAACAGCACTCTCAACGGAACATTCTCGACCTACCGCCAGTTTCTAACATCGGGCAGTATTACCCATCCGTCGACAATTTTTGTCATGCTGGATGAACACCCCGACAGCATCAACGACGGCTTCTGTCAAACCGATCCCCATATGGATCCTACACAGTGGAGCCCTCCACACTGGAATGATGTGCCCGCTTCGTATCACGCCGGCGCCTGCGGCATCGCGTATGCGGACGGGCATTCAGAAATCCACACCTGGAAAAGCAAAATCTGCACTATTTTACCGGTGACGTATTCAGCCACTCACATGACGACGCCCGATTTCACCACTGACCCGTCGGCAGGCTGGGGCGATGGCTTGTGGCTCGCCTACCGGACGAGTGTGCCATCCCAGTGACCCCTCCACCAGTTGACTGATTTCCGCCGTGTTCTTCACCAGCGGTCTTACGCGATGAAGAAACCAAAAGTGGAACTGCTTCACCAAAGCGACTGATTCCTGGAAGGTATAGAGCAACTTAATTAATCTCGTAGAAACGAACGTCAGTTCGCCGAGTGCTTCGCCTTCATTCGATTTGCACCGTCTGACGTCGGCGGCTACATATTTTTTTCAAAAGGGCACAGATCGTGTATAAAAGCCTGCTGCTGCGGCCAGGTCTTAACGCGGCCGAGCGGCAACTATAGCTTTTCTGGGAAAACTGTAGCCGCCGACGTGAGGAGGCGGACCCTCTTGGACAATTCCGCCTCGTTACCTCGGCGGCTACGAGATTTATTGAACCGGGCTAAAGGAGCGGGGACAGCCTTGTCCGCGGTGTTCCTTGTGTGTTTTCCGGGTCCCCCGGACTCAGCGGTTGCCCTGTAGAAAACGTCGAACCCGGAAACGACACCTCCATTTGATCTCCCTCTCCGCCAACGAAGTTGGGGGACTCCCTTCGCCCGTGGGAACGGGAGAAGGCGCCCGGAGGGCGGATGAGGGTAGTCAGGGTGAGAACAAATGCTGCGGCCGGGGAGAGGTGGTTTTTTGTTGAACGGCCCCTCTCCCTGTCCCTCTCCCCGCGCTTCGCTGCGGGGCGAGGGAAATGAACTTTTGAAGCCGGACAATCATTTCTACAAAGCGACTCAGCGGTCCGCGCTCCGGGAAAATCTTCGCCAGCTGCGACGATGTTGGGATAGCGCTGCAAAGAACGGATCACTGGTGGCACCAGCGTATCAATTGCGCGTCATACAACGCGCCGCCAACATTCAGATGCTCCAATGCATCGTCTTACAAACGCGTGGAATAACACCTGTGGATGATATTAAGGTGCGAGGAACGCTTCGCAAAAAGACCGGGGCCGATTCTTTTGAATCGGCCCCGGCCCGTATACAACTGCTCAGAGTCTTTATTTGCGACGACGGAAGAACAGCAGCCCGCCAAAGCCCAATCCGAGAAGCGCCATGCTGGCCGGCTCAGGCACAATTTCCATGTAGCTTATTTCGAAATTGTTGGCCGTATCGTCCAGCCCGCTGGAGGCGTTGTTGTATAGCTGGAACTGGATCCAATTGATCGAATCGCCGGTCTTCAACGATCCAGTCTGGGTGTAGGGACTGGCCGAGCCGCCCAACGGCGTCATGGTGAGTGAATAAGTGGTCGCCGAGGTTAGCGTGACATCGAGCTTCATCCCGGCCACGGCGGTGTCGGTGTTATAGAGCGATGTACCGGTATCTCCGGCGAGATCGGCAACGGTCCATTGACCATAGTTAAAGTATTCGAAGTGATAGGCTGCGAGTTGCTGACCCGTGCTGACGCCGGGAGGATTGTTATCGGTGCCGTTGTTGAGACTGATTCCCCAACCCCTGTAAAAATGGGTAGTCGTGGGATTATCTATGACCGTTTCGAACGTCTGACCGACCTGCAACCCGCCAGGTTCACTGATGGCACGCCCCGCACTGGCGAGACCGGTTTGAGAGTCATGGCTTAACAACGTCCACGCCGTTCCCAAAGGCGACGAACTGCTCATTCCTTGATATTGACCGGCCGGCGTGGGATCAGTCCCATTAAAGCTCCAGGCTCCGAAGCCATATCCGGCGTTTTGACCCGCCGACCAGCCGCCGGCGTAGGTGGCATCGGTCGCTGTGTCAAAGGCGATCTGTGCCGAGCCAACGCTCGTCAGCATTGCCGTCGCACCTGTTACCGCACACGCTATGGCTGCGCCACTAATGAAGTGGCTCCTCATATTTGTCTTCCTGGCTGACGTAGGTCTAAAATGGCTTCTCATACTTTTACTCCTGGCTAAGGTTTTGTTTTAGGTTATGTTTCTTCTTCCTACGGCGCTTCCATAGGGTTTTAAAACCTTATATCACAAATAAATTACCCCGGCTATAGCTCAAAAGGACTACATGCTGGCTGATACGCAACGAGTTCTTTTTCAGCTTCTTATGTCATATTGGTTCGCCTTAGTCACTGCAGTAAACCTTACGATTCGTCGTAATTAAAGGTCTTTACAAGGCGTTCCAGCGCAGGCAGGTATGGTTCGAGGTATTTTTGGTAGTTTCGCCAGCGGCCAAGCGCCTTCGTGTAAAGCGGCTTTTGCACGTCTGCGTGGGAAGGCGACTTCACGCGCCTGGTGCGGGCATGTTCGTAAAATTTCAGGACGTTGTCCTCGAATCCCAAGCCGAGAAATCCCAACACCGACCGGGCGGTAGCCGGAAGGTCTTCCACCATCTCCTCGTAGCGGACATACATCCATTGATTGCCCATACGCGGGAGCATTTCCAGCCAGAATCCCATCACATTGGCGTACTGGTTCACCGTGCCTTCCAGGCTCAGGTAGGCGGAACTGATCGGCGTGAGCGGCAGGGCTTGCAGGAAGCAACTCACGACCACGTCGCGGGGGTCGCGCAGGGCGACAAGGAATTTCGTTTCGGGAAAAACCCGCACCACCATGGGAATCATTAAATTCATCGCCGGGTTTTTGTCCACCAGCAGGCGGCCGCCGATTTTCCGGCGCAGGAACAGCTCCATGCAATGGAAATAATTTTCGCGCGCATGGCAGATGAGGCTGGGCGGATCTGAATCGAGCGCCTGGAGGACGCTGGTTCCCTCGGGAAAATCTCGAATCAGCGGCAGGTAGGCATCGTCGTGCATCAATTTTGTTTCTTCGGCGCTGGTCACGTCGCTATGCGCGTCGAGCACCTGCTCCAGAAGGGTGGTGCCGGAACGAGGATGACCACAGAGCAGTGCGATGCGCCGGAACGGCTGGAGCTTTTCGGCATCCGCCCGCCAGCGGTCCAGGACGGCGGCGGTGATGGTCTGCTCCATTTCCTTGGCACGGCCTTGCATATGTTGCAGTGTGGCCGCATATGGCCCCGCGTGGGGGCGCAAAATCGCCTTCGCTTCCAACAACGCGGTCATGGCATCGTCGTATTCGCCTTGACCGTCCAGGATGGCGGCCAATTCATAAAACGCGCGTATGCGCACCGAAGTGTTGGCCTTGGGCATCGCCACCAGCTCGCGCAAAAGTGATTCGGCTTCCGGGTTGTTCCCCTGCAGCCGCCGGAGAACCGCTTGCTGGAAGAGTACGCGCGGGTCCTTTCGATCCATCTGCGCCGCACGGGCGATCAATTCGGCCGCCTCGTCGAGACGCTTGTCGCGGATGTAAATATCCGCGAGGTTGATCAGGGCACCGATGGAAACCCCCTTCTTCTCGCAGGCGCGCTGAAAGCAACTGATAGCCATGTCGAAGTTGTCGAATTCCAGACAAACCTGCCCTGCTTCTTCAAGGGTACGGGCGCGATCCTTCGAAATTTGCACCGCCTTTTCAATACAATGTTCGGCAGCAGGATAATCGTAGCGCTTCCCGTGGGCGCGCGCGAGGTTGAGGAGAAGGAGCGGATTGAATGGTTCTTTGTGGGTCGCTTGCTCAAACAGACCGATGCTCTTCTGATAATCCTGCTGTTCCCAAGCCTCGTTCGCTTCACGATAGAGTCGCTGGATGACCGGATTGGGTTTGTTCGGATGCGGCTGGCTCATGTCGGCAAAAGCAATTCCTGATTCTTGAGTGGAGAGATGGAAATGTCCATTCGATTTGAGTGGTTTACTCCAAGGATATGGACATCCCGCCCGATTGCGATAGCTCGATTGGACTATTGATGCCGGGTGCGCGAATCTGATTTACTTGGCCTGCCAACACAGCGACAGGAGAAAAATGCCGCGGCGGTTTCCATCGATAATTTATCACATGCATGCCAGGTTCAGACTGACCCTTCTCGCCGCGTTGCTGGTTGTTTGCCCGGTCCTCGGCCAGGAGTCTCCGGCCCGCTTCTTTGACGCCGCACCCTTTGGCATGCCGTTGCCGACCGGGCAAGGGCTGAAGTGGGATGACCCGCGTGAAATCCATGCGGTGACGGTGGATTTCGCCGATCCCATTCCGGTGGGTTTCAAAATCCGCATCGAATACTGGGGAAGCCACTGGCCGCAGCAACACCTGCCCAAGGACCAGGTATTGGGCAGCGGCTTTTCCGGCTGGATGGAACTGGGGAATTGGTACAACGGCGGCTGGCGCGTCGCCGATACCGAGCAGACGATTTCCGGCAACTCCATTCATTTCACCTTCCACCCGATCAATGCCCATGAGTTCCCGGACCTCAAAGACTACACTTCGACGGGGCGATTGACCCTTAAAATCCGGATTGTCGGTGGCCAGCCGCTCCCCAAAATTCTTCGTATCCAGGCGCTGACGGATTCGATGGTGGAGAACCGTTCTGTCCGCATCGCCTGGGAACATCCACCGGCATCCAATTTTCAGGCAGAGGCGTTCAACGGACAAATAGTGAGCGCGACCGCCACGGACAGCCGCACCACCACGTTGCTGGTGCAAACTGCCGTCAACCGTGATCCCAACACCTTCGATCGCACGCTCGTCACCCTGCGGGACGGCACCAATTTGTTCACTTTCAAGGTGGACGATTTGAGGGACGGCCCGCTTTATCTGCCGGAATACGGCGCGGCGATACTCCCCGACAATGACCACCGCGACTATACGGCGGTCGCCGGAGACGTGCGGCGCGCCGGGCAAAAGACCCTCTACGACCGCGTGGCGGAAATGCCGGAGCAGACCTGGACCTCCGCCTGGAACGGCATGCCGCCGAAAAAATCGCGCATCGCCTTCGTGCTCGGCAACGACGGTGGCCGTCAGAAATTCCGTCTCGATGCCGATGGCAAAATTTCTTTCCGCTGGGACGACCAATATGTGAAAGGACTCCCGGCAAAGGATACGCCCCGGCTCGATTGGGAAACGCCACCGATTCAAGTCCAGTTCGGCCTGCCGGAAGAGCCGGTGGAACGGCATATCACGGAGGAGTCCATCCCGACCTGCATTACCACCTGGGATCGCGACGGTGTGCGTATCGTGCAAACGGCTTTTGCCACGACGTTGGACGGCGCCCGGGCGGACGGACCGCCACCGGCTTCCGATGCCTGCGCCGTAGCCATGCTCCGTTTCGATTTCACCAACATCACCAACGGTGCGCGCGTGTCCGATCTGCCGATCTCCATCCTTAGTGACACGAACTACGACCATCTCCAGCTTGACGACCGGGGCCTCATCTGGGATGGCAAACAATTGCGCGGCCAGGTCATCGCCGACCGCCTTCCCGTCGTTTCGACGAATCAATTGGATTGGCACGTCCGGCTGGCGGCCCATCGAACCAGATCGGTGATTATCAAGCTGCCCTATCTGCCACTCATCAAACCATTTGAAGCTGCCGCCCTGGCGGCACTGGATTTCAAACGGGAACGAAAAGCCACGGATAATTACTGGCGCCGGGTTTTAAATCAGAGCGCCCGACTTATCACCCCGGAGCCGGTCCTTACTGAGTTCTACCGTGCCGTCGCCGGACATCTGCTCATCAATTGCGAAATTGAACCCGGCAGCAACCGGCGTTTTGCCCGGGTCGGCTCATTCAAGTACGGTGTCTATGGTAATGAATCGTGCATGATGGTGCTCGACCTGGACCGCCGGGGCTACCCTCAGGCAGCGGAAGACTGTCTTGACACCTGGCTTCATTACCAGGGCACGGCGGGTCTGCCGGGTGATTTCAACTCCACGAACGGCGTCCTCTATGGCGCCGCCGGTTATGAAGCCGGCGGATATAATCAACACCACGGGTGGATTCTGTGGACCCTGGCCGAACATTACCGCTTCACGCGTGATGACACCTGGTTGCGTCGCGCGGCGCCCGGCATCGTTGCCGGCGCGGACTGGATTATCCGTGAAACCGCGCGCACGGCCGACCGTCACGACCTGGCGCAGGGCCTTCTGCCGCCGGGCGACCTCGAGGACATCGGCGATTGGTGGACCTGGCTTTCCACCAGTTGTGATACCTGGCGTGGTCTTGACGGCGCGGCCTGGGCGCTCGAACAAATTCATGATCCGAACGCTCCCCGCATCCGCGCCGCGGCCGATACCTACCACAAAAATTTCGTGGACCATTTCCTGGCTGCCTCCGCCCGTTCGCCGGTGGTCCGCTTGCGCGACGGTACGGCCGTTCCGCAAATTCCCTCCTACGTCCAGCGCCGCGGCCGGAGCTTCGGTTGGATCTGTGAAACCCTCGAAGGCGCCATGCACCTGATCATCACCAAAGCCATTGACCCCAAGTCAGTCCAGGCCCAATGGGTTCTCAAAGATTACGAGGACAACCTTTTTCTTTCCGATCAATACGGATATACCGTGGACGATTTCGACAAATACTGGTTCGGGCGCGGCGGCATGTCCATGCAGGCCTGCCTCCTCCTCGACCCCGAAGCGTATCTCGATCGGGATGACGTCAAACAAGCCCTGCGCGCCATGTTTAACGCCATTGCCCTCAACCATTTTCCCGACGTCCACATGAACACCGAGCACGCGCTCCCGGAAATGGGAGATTGGCTGGGCGACGTTTATAAAAGTTCCGATGAAGCCAACGTCTGCGGCTGGCTGCGCGAACTTTTCGTCCGCGAGGACGGCGACATGCTTTTAATTGGCCAGGCCGTCCCGCGCAACTGGTTGAAACCGGGACAGAGGTGCGGCATGGAAAACACCGTCACTTACTTTGGGAATACTTCAGTCATCTACCAGGCGGATCAAGCAGCATCACCGCCCATCTCCAGGGTCCCACGCGCAATCCGCCTCGTGAAATCCGCCTCCGCTTCCGGACCCCGGGCGAGAAGCCGCTCGCGCGTGTTACGGTGAATGGCCAGGTCTGGAAAAAACTGGACGGCGATTGGGCCATCAGTCCGGGCATTATAGGCATGGCTGAAATCATCGCCACCTACTGAGGTGTTGGAACCAGGTTGTGCAGGATTCGATGCGGCCTGAGGGTCGTGGTTGATGCCGGCGCTTGTCCCGAAACCGGATCCAGGGCCGCGACCAGACTTTGCGCGTACCAGCGCGCGAAGTAATCGTTGGGGTGAAGCGGATCATTGAGACAATCCTCTGGCTTTTTGGCGCCGTACACCCACTCGCTGATGGCGGTCAGGTCCACAAATTGCACGCCTGGTCCGGTCATCGCCTTCAGCCTGGTCGCGTATTCCCCGACGCGTTTCCAATATTGGGCATTCGTCGTGTATGCCGGATCGAAACGCAGGGTGGAAACCAACAGGAACTCGGCATTGGGGTTCTTATCGCGAACCGAATTCATGATGTTAGTGATATTATTCGCGAAGGCATCCGCCGGAACATTCCAGAAATCATTTTGGCCGAAAGCAATGAGCACGAGGTCGGGATTCAATGATGCCACCATGCGCTCCGCATAGTCCCTTCCCCACTGTGAAGTCGCGCCGCTTTGAGATGAGTTGTAAAGTTGGATATGCCGGTCCTGATAAATCGTTTCCAGCCGCTGCGCGAAGAGCTCCGGCCAGGGCGGCAGGAATGGACGGATATGCGACAGCCGGCTTTCCCCATAACCGTGAGTGATACTGTCTCCGTACGCCACCACGGTCAGGGGCCCATGTGACTCCAGCTTTTTCATCGTCTGGGGCAGGCGGTCGCCGACAAATTGGGGATACGGATGGTTCCAGGCGTCGTTGTATTCATAAGTCACCATCACCTGTTTGCCACCGACGACATTCCACTTGAATTCACCCTTGAGCAGGTCTTCCTCCCGCAGTTGCGGCATACGGGACGACGCGCTGCACATCAAATTCCGGCCAGCAACGGTATAGTCCGTCCCCTGCGTATAATTGGTCACCAACCCATAGTCCTGGACCGAAATGATCCGCGAAGGATGGAACATCAATTGACCGGTGGCCGGCTGACCATTTCGCGACAACATCAGGACGCCTTCATTGTTGATCTTTTTGCCCAGCCAGAACGGTTGCATGGCCTGATTCAAATTGCACGTGGGTTTCAACCCCGCCGCATTTTCATCCGGCATATCCAGGCCCACGCGATCCACGAGTACTGAACCCCCAGATGAGACCTTGGAAATCTTGATTTCAACCCATTTCGTCAGTGGGTGCGGTTGCAGGTAGTGATCGAATTTTCGCGGATCCTGTTTGTCCGGTTTTATGTCATTTATTGAATCCACTTTCATCACCTCGCGCCCGTCCTTGTCCAGGAAATGAAGCACAAAAACCCAGCCGTTCGTGCGTTGTGACTGGATAGTGGCCGATACCGTGAAAGCATTGCCGCTGCCGGTTTCGATGCGCTGCCTCAGCGAACCGGCGCCGGGACCAATGATGGCCGAGACCTTGCCGTCCAGGGGACTGTTGGTTTCCAGATGAACATTGCCCGCCGTCTGCCAGCCCTTCAGGCCATCCTCGAATCCTCCGTTAATGACAAGGTTGGAATCCTGATCGGCGACCAGTGCCGTGCCGGACAGGGCCAACCGGAATACGACCGCAACCAAAAAGAATTTTTTCATTCAGTGCATTTTCCACCTGGTTTACATCGCCCGGTGGTGAACCGGATTTTACCGGTATGGTCGCGGATTGTCTCCGGGCGATCACCGCCACCATCCCATCGAGCGCACTCATTCAGTTCCTGCCGACGAGTTCAAATTCAGCCGGCTTTCCACTCGCAGAATCTTTGGCCAGCCAGATCTGAAACCTGCCTGGTTCCACCAACCAGCGTCCATTCCGGTCATAAGACCCCAGTTCGGCTGCCGGGATGGTGAATTTGACATCCTGCGATTCTCCGTGAGTCAAACGCACTTTCCGGAAGCCTTTCAATTCGCGCACCGGGCGCGGGCCGGCCGATGAAATAATGTCCCGGATATAAAGTTGGACCACGGCGACGCCCGGGCGCGAACCGGCATTGGTCAAATTCACCGATGCGGTGATCGTTCCACCCGATTTCATCGTCGCGGCGCTCAGTTTGACCTCGCCATATTTGAAAGCGGTGTAGGTCAGGCCGAAGCCGAACGGGTACAGCGGGTCCCGCGGCCCGTCCACATACTCACCCTGTTGCGGTCTGCCGGTATTGAGATGGTTATAATATACCGGCACCTGCCCGACATCATACGGAATCGACACGGCCAAACGACCTTCCGGATCGGCATCTCCAAAAAGCAGATCCGCAATGCCGTTGCCGCCTTGAACTCCCGGGTCCCATGCTTCCAAAATTGCGGAAGCCTGGTCCTGAATTTCGGAAAGGGCCAACGGCCGGCCATTGATGAGGATGACCACCACCGGTTTTCCCAGCACGGCAATCGCCTTGAACAGCTCCAGCTGGTCACCCGGCAGGTCCAACCTCGAACGGCTTGCGTTTTCTCCACTCCAGGACTTCGGTTCGCCCAAGGCCATGACTACGACATCAGCGGCCCGGGCGGCGTCAACGGCCTGGCTGAACTCTGCCTCCCGGCGGGCAGACGGCGACAGGTTTTTCGGAGCCAGTGAACCATCGGAATTGCGCTCAACTTCCGGCAACTCGCACCCATGAACAACCTTTACTTCAGCGGTCGAGGCGAGTTTGGCGCGAATTCCGGATGCAATCGATACCACGTCACGGGAGCGCCCTCGCGCGCACCAGCTTCCCAGCAGATTGTCCGTATCGTCCCCCAACGGGCCGATCACTGCGATTTGTTTCAATTGTCGCGAAAGTGGAAGGGTGTTGTTCTCGTTCTTCAGCAACACGCACGACTTGACAACGGCCTCGCGCGCCAACGCCAGGGCATCCGGTTTCAGGAAGGCGGTCTTGGACAAAGACTCATCCACATAGGGCCTTTCAAACAATCCTTTGGCAAATTTAACCCTCAGCACCCGCGACACAGCTTCATCAATGGTCTTTTCCTGGATAGTTTCGGCCAACACCTGTGGTTTGAGCGTGCTCAAATAATTCGTCGTGAGCATTTCCATGTCGACACCGGCGGTTAACGCCAGCCTCGCCGCTTGCGCAGGCCTGGCGGCCACACCCTGGGAAATGAGCTCATTCACCGCCGCCCAGTCGCTGACGACAAAACCCTGAAACCTCCAGTCGTTTTTTAAGATATCCGTCAAGGTATGATGATTGGCGCTTGCCGGCGTCCCGGACAGGCAATTGAAGGCGCTCATCACCGTCCAGGCGCCGGCATCGACTCCGGCCTTGAATTGGGGCAGATAAAAATTGCGCAAAGTGTATTCGGAGATTTCCGTGGTGTTATAGTCACGTCCGCCTTCCACCGCGCCATAGCCAACGTAATGTTTCAGGCAGGCTATGACCCGATCCGGGTCCGCCGGATTGGTTCCTTGAAAACCCCGGACTCCGGCCGCCGCGTAAAGCGACCCCAGATAGGGATCTTCGCCAAAACCTTCCGCAATCCGTCCCCAGCGGGGGTCGCGCGCCAGATCCACCATCGGCGCAAACGTCCAGTCAATGCCCACCGCCGCGGTCTCCCGGGCCGAAATCGCCTGGGTCTCTTCAAACAATTCCGGTTCCCATGCGCAAGCTTGGGCCAGCGGGATCGGGAAAATGGTCCGAAAGCCATGAATGGAATCGGTGCCGAAAATGAGGGGTATGCCCAACCGGCTTTCTTCCACGTCAATCCGCTGCAGACGATTGCGGAGCGCCGGATTTTCAATCAGTTCGCTGCCATCCAGAAATGAGCCGATTTTACCCTGGCGCAGCAGCCCGCCAAAAGCCGTTTCCGCGTCGGCTTCGCGGTAAGCCTGGAAGAGCTGGCCGATTTTTTCGTCGAGCGTCATTCGTTGCAACAGGTCGGCGACGCGTTTTTCCGGCCGTTCGGTCGGATTCTCATACACATCCTTCCTGCCATTCTTGTTTAAATCAATCCAGCCCCCATGGTAAATGGTCGCCGGCGACGCGGAGACCATCACCAGTGCGGCCAGGACAGTTACCAGACTGTATTTTATGGATGTCATCGTTCGCACAAAGAATGTTGATGATGTGAATTTCGAAGCCGCTGGCTTCAATTCGACAGCACCTTTTGGATATTGGTGGTTTTCTCGAACTGATCCAAAGCTGCGTTGCGGCCACAGAGATGGTTCACGACTGCAATCTGGGCGCTAAAATTTTTTAACTCAACTGAAAACTGAAAAGGCCGTGATTAACTCCCTCCCGTCCCGGGGTTGTTTGTCGGGACGGGCTCTGGCACGGTATGGGATGGCATCGCTGCGCACGGCAGGAGGCATTCCAGGCTGCGACGATTTGCCTGTACGCGAGAATGTGATGTTGAAGTTAACCCTTACCACCCGGGAAATCAGGGTGTTTCACTATCGGGCAAACGGACCTGGGTCGACTACGATTGACGGACTGGAGCGTTATTCAAAAACTGGCTCGGCGAAACGTGGAACCGGCGGCGGAAACGTGTGGCGAAGTATTGACTGGAATTGAAACCATTGGCAAAGGCGATGTCGGTGACCGAAAGCTCGGGCTGTGTACGCAATTGCTGTGCGGCTCGTTCGAGTCGGCACTGGTTTAAAAACTCCATCGGTCCGATGTTCACCAGTTCGCGACAGTATTTTGAAAACGCCGTTACTCCCATTTTGCAGTGAGAAGCCATGCGGTCCAGCGTCCATTGCTCGCCGAGGTCAATTTTCCCCTCCATGAGGTCTTGAAAAAACATTTCGACCGCTCGCTTGCGCGAGGTCAATTGTTCATTTTCGTGCGTTTGCTGTTCCGCCAATGCATGAAGAATGCCGATTAACAACAGGTTCAAGTGAACAGCCATACGCGAAATGGTGTGGGGCTGATTCCATGCGGTAATGCACCGCGCCAACTCGCGGAACGATTGCGCAATGGACGGCGTGGATGTCCAAACGGGATTTTTAATCCGCCGCCATCTTTCAGTAAGATCAGCGAGATCTTCCTTGGTCATCACTATCCACTTCGGCCAACTCCAATCCTGATGTGGCCGCCTGACCCCGACATCGAGGATCATCCAGTGCAGTCGTCCCCGACCGATGTTGGGTGCGCCGAATTTATGAAGCTGCCAGGGACGCGTAAGGATAAAACTACCAGCATGTAGGTTAAATATTTTATGACCCATTATTAAGTCACACGTTCCGGTCTCAAAAAAAACAATTTTAATTCCTTCGTTTCGATGCGGATTCAGCCCCCAGTCTTGCGAAGTATTCGCATCCCAGAAGCCAATGCTGTTAAGCCCGGGCAGTACGTCCATGGGCATTAAGGTTCCCGGATAGTGCCCTTTGGTCAGCGCATGAAATTCAATTTTGCCTTCGCGCACCGCCTCTTTCTGCGGCTCGCAATTATCAATCCCATAACGCTTGCGGCCCGCCTGATAAATTGGGCGTGTGATCATATATGTTCAATACTCTTCGCCGAACGATTTTGCAAGATTTCCAGGCCTGAATTTGACAGAGTTATGATTACAAACCGTCGATTTTAAAGATGTTATTGCATCTATCACACGCACAGTGGATTTGTACAAAAATGCAGATTTTAATCCTCTGCTTCGTTTGTGCGACAGGAGGCCTGGTTCATGCGGAATCAACCGTCCAACCGCGGCCTCACGAGGCGAGGGTGGCGTGGTGGCGTACGGACCGGTTTGGGATGTTTATTCATTGGGGGCCAGTCAGTCTTACCGGACAGGAACTCAGTTGGTCGCGCGCCAATTCCAATACTAACTGTCCGAACAACGGCCCGATACCCGTTGCGGTTTATGACAACCTCTATAAATCATTTGCCCCGACGAATTTCAACGCCACCCAGTGGGTCAGCATCGCTCGGAGCGCCGGCATGAAATACATGGTGCTCACGGCCAAACATGCTGACGGCTTTCTGCTGTGGGATTCCAAAGTGGACGGCTACAATATCATGGCGACGCCCTTTCATCGCGACGTTTGCGCCGAGCTGGCCAAGGCCGCGACCCGGCAGGGTATGAAAATCGGCTGGTATTTTTCCCCCATGGATTGGCGCGATCCCGATTGCCGGTCAACGAACAACGAGCGCTTCGTCCTGAAAATCCAGGCGGAGGCGCGCGAATTGCTTTCCGATTATGGCGAAATCAGCGTGCTTTGGTTTGACAGCGACGGCCGACCCGCCATGTGGGACCCGACGAATACCTACGCGCTGGTTCGCAAGCTGCAACCGCAGATTCTCATCAATAATCGTCTCGAAATGAGCACCCACGAGCAATGGGTGCATCAGGGCCATCTCAACTCCAATGAAGATTTTTACACGCCGGAGCAACGCATTGGCGCGTATGACGACAAAACTCCGTGGGAGACCTGCATGACGCTCGGCACACAATGGTCGTGGAAACCGGGCGACAAAATCAAATCAGCAGGCGAAGTCATCCGCATTCTCGCACAATGCGCCGGCGGCGACGGCAATCTGCTGCTCGACGTCGGGCCGATGGCCGATGGCCGCATTGAGCCGCGTGAGGTTGCCGTATTGAAACAGGTCGGCGCGTGGTTGAACAATAACGGTGAAAGCATTTACGGCACGCGCGGCGGTCCCTGGAAACCGACCAAGGCCTTTTCCAGTACACGCAAGGGTAACGTCATTTACGTTCATATTCTGCATGTTGCCAGCGACGCTATCGAACTGCCGGCCATCGCGCGCAAAATTGAATCGGCATTCTTGTTAAGCGGAAACAGCGTCAAATTTACAAACCAGGACGGAACCCTGGTTCTCGCTGTTCCAACTGTTGAACGCGATTCAAGCGATACCGTCGTCAAATTAACTCTCGACGGCTCGGCGATGGATTTGCCGGCAATGGACTTGCCGGTGGCGTTTAAGGCCTCTGCGTCCAATGTGTTCCAAAATGACGAGGCGGATTACGGCGCGGAATTTGCCTTCGATGACGATGAAAATACCCGCTGGGCAACTGACAATGGAACGAAACAGGCGTGGATTGCCGTGCATTTCGTAAAGCCGCAGACAGCCAATCACATTCACATTTCCGAAGCCTACGCCACTCGCGTGAAGAAATTTGAGTTCCAGTATCGTGACGTCGGCGATTGGAAAACGATATTCCGCGGCACGACGCTGGGTGATGATTTCCAGAAACATTTTGACCCGGTGACGGCGCAGGATTTCCGCTTGAAGATTCTCGACGCCAGCGAAGGGCCGACGATCAACGAATTCAAATTGTCGGAATGATGCACATGAACAACCGCATGGACCCTCTCGATTGGACAATTATTGTCGCCTATCTGGTGGCCGTGGTCGGTCTGGGCGTCGTGGCAGGTTTCTGGCGGCGCAAAAACGAGCGCGGCGGCGAGGGTGGACATTATTTTCTGGCGGGCAACACGCTCGCGTGGCCGGTCATTGGCCTGGCTATGTTTGCGGCGAATATTTCCACCGTGCATCTGGTCAGCCTGGCGGAGGCGGCCTACAAATACGGCCTGGTGTTCGGCAACTTCGAGTGGATGGCCGGATTCACACTCGTTCTGCTTTCGCTTTTTTTCGCGCCGCTCTATCTACGCTCGCGGGTTGCCACGCTGCCGGACTTCCTGGAACGCCGTTTCAACCGCGGTTGCCGCGACGTTTTGTCCGTCGTCTCGCTATTTTCTGCCATTGTCATCCACATGGGCGTGGCGCTCTATACGGCTGCCTGGGTGCTACGCGGGATCCTCGGCCTGACTCCCAATACAAAAATTTTCGGCGTGGACGCATTGATGCTGTTCATCGTCGTTTTGGGATTATTGACAGGAATCTACACCATGCTCGGCGGTTTGCTCGCCGTCGTGTGGACTGAAAGTGTCCAGACCGTTTTGCTCCTGGTCGGCGCGGTGGTCATCACCGTTACCGGCTACATAAAAATCGGAGGCTGGGCGGAACTTGCTCACACCCTTGTGTCAAATCCGCATCCGCTGGCCTCGGTAGCCGGCAGCCAGATCACGTGGGGGACGGGAAATTTTTTGAACATGGCGCGCAGCGCCAAGGACGCCAGCGGCCTGCCATGGTATTCCATTCTACTCGGCTACCCGGTTCTGGGCATCTGGTATTGGTGCTGCGATCAGACCATCGTCCAGCGCGTGCTCGCGGCGAAGGACGAAAAAAACGCGCGGCTCGGCCCGTTGTTTTGCGCGGCCTTGAAAATCCTCCCGGTGTTTCTCTTCGTGCTGCCCGGCGTGATCTGCGTGGCGATGGTGCAAAAGCATTTCTTCAATGGCGCCGCGCCACAAACCGCCGCCGACACCTACACGTTCATGCTCACCCACCTCCTGCCGATCGGTTTGAAAGGGCTTGTCGCCGCCGCCATGCTCGCCGCCGCCATGCAGACGTGCTCGGCGGCGCTGAATTCTTCCGCCACACTCGTGGCGTACGATTTATTCAAACGCTACAAACCCAACCTGGACGACCATCAGCTGGTCCGCATTGGCAAAATCACCACCGTGCTCGGCACTCTTCTCGCCATTGTGGCATCGCCGTTGTTTGGCCATTACGCCACCATTTTTCAGGGCATCAACAAGCTGATTTCATACGTCGCGCCGCCGATTACCACCGTGTTTCTGCTCGGCGTTTTTTGGAAACGCGCCTCGGGCAAGTCCGCGTTCATCACGCTGGTGGCCGGCATCGCCCTGGGATGCGTCGCGTTCTATCTGGATTGGAACCGCATTTATCGTGGCGATTTTATGCTGATTGCATTTTGGCTGTTTGCCGCTTGCATGGTCATCATGGTGGCAACGACGTTTCTATTTCCCGAACCGTTCAAGGCAGAAGCGGGTTTGCTCATCTGGGAAAACTGGCGCGAGCCGTTGCGCAGCAGCGCCGGCGGACGCGGCCTCTCCGACTATCGGGTGATGAGCGCCGTCATTTTGTTGGTGTTTATTGGCCTTTATTTTGTCTTCCGTTGAAAATGAAAATACAAATTTGCAAAACTATCGTTTTTCTTGCCATGACCGCCTGGCTGGCCGGCTGCGCAACACAGAATCCAACGCAACGCGTTGCCTGGGTCACGGGCCTTAAACCGGATAAAGTGGCGCGCTATGAATACCTGCACGCGCATGTCTGGCCGGGCGTAAACAAAATGATCAAGGAGTGCCACATCCGGAATTTTTCCATCCACGAATGCGAAATCAACGGTCAGCCTTATGTTTTTGCCTATCTCGAGTACACGGGCACCAATTTCGACGCCGATATGGCGCGAATGGCCGCTGATCCTGAAACACAACGGTGGTGGAAGGAAACCGACCCCTGCCAATCACCGCTGCCGGACACGGCGGCGAAAGGAAAAGTCTGGTCAGACACGAAGGAGGTCTATTTTCTGCCATGAGTGCTCTGCTTGAAGGTAAAATTATTTTTCTAACCGGCGGTTCCTGCGGCATCGGTCACGATTGTGCAATAGCTTACGCTGCTGAAGGCGCAAATGTAGTAGTCGTCGCCAATGACCAGGAGGGAATCGGAAAAGTTGCGGCTGAACTCGGCCCCAACCATCTCGCCATCGTCTGCGATGTGACCCACGACGAGGAAGTGAAAGCCGTGGTGGAAAAAATCTTGTCCCGTTTTGGACGATTGAACGCCGTCCACAACAACGCCGGTATTTCCCAGCCATCAAAACCGATTCACGAAACCACTGACGAAGAGTGGAACTCGTTGTTTGACGTCAACCTGAAGGGTGTTTTGCACACGATGCGTCACGCCTTTCCCGCACTGGCTGCAAGCAAAGGTTGTGTTCTCAACACCTCAAGTCTCGTCGGTGTCATCGGCCAGGAAATCCACGCTGCCTATACTGCCACCAAGGGTGGTTTGAACGCGTTGACAAAATCCATGGCGCTTGATTACGCCAAACATGGCATTCGCGTGAATGCCGTTTGCCCCGCCGGTGCATGGACGCCGATGCTCCATCAATGGCTTATGGAACAACCTGATCCGGATTCAACGAAGTTGTATCTGAACGAGATTCATCCCCTGGGTTATTGTCCGGACGGAAGTGCAATTGCAGATGCCTGCGTATTTCTGCTTTCAGAAAAAGCGCGCTTCATCACCGGCCACATCATGCACGTCAGCGGTGGTGCGGAACTCGGTTATCGCCGGATGCTTTGAATTATGATTCAGCGGATTTCAACACGCGATGCGCGGTTTCCCATCGGCCACGGTCACGGAAGCGACGCGATTCATCGCGACCCGGTTTATTCCTATGCCGTTACGCAATTGCATGATGATAAAGGTCGAACCGGCGTTGGCCTTGCCTTTACGCTGGGCGAAGGAAATCAACTTGTCTGCGAAGCGGCAAAATTTTATGCGCAACGGCTCGTTGGCAAATCCATTGAGGAAATCATGGCTGATTTTGGTGCGATGCAAAATGCGATGGCCGACGAACAACAATTCCGCTGGCTTGGCCCCCACAAAGGCGTTGTACAACTTGCGCTGGCTTCCGTCACAAACGCCTGCTGGGATTTGTGGGCCAAGGCGCAGGGTCTGCCGCTCTGGAAACTGCTCCTCGATCTATCGCCTGAGCAAATCGTCGCCACGCTCGACCTTTCCTACCTCGAAGATGAGCTTACCGTCCCGCTTGCGTTGAAAATTCTTCGCGAACATCAACGGACTCGTGCTTCCCGCGAATCTGTTTTGGAAACCGGTTATCCCGGCTACGACACATCTGTCGGCTGGTTCAATTATGATGACGAGCAAGTCCGCGAGAATTGCAAACGCGCCGTTGCCGCCGGTTTTACGGCAATGAAGTTAAAAGTCGGCTCGCGCGATCCCGAACGCGATTTGCGCCGCGCAGCCATTGTCCGCGAAGTTGCCGGCGACAAAGCCCGCGTCATGGTGGATGCCAACCAGCAATGGACGTTGCCGCAGGCGCTCGACGTTTGCCGGCGGTTGCGCGCCATCAATCCGTTTTGGATTGAAGAGCCGACCCATCCCGACGATGTGCTCGGGCACAAAACGCTCGCCGTCGCGATTGCGCCGACGAAGCTCGCGATTGGCGAACATGTGCCAAACCGCGTCGTTTTCAAAAACTATTTACAGGCCGGATGCGCCGGATTTATCCAGGTGGATGCCGTGCGCGTCGCGGGCGTGAGTGAATTTCTCGCTGTGAGCCTGCTCGGCCGCAGATTTGGCGTGCCCGTGGTGCCGCACGTCGGGGACATGGGCCAGCTTCACCAGCACCTGGCTTTGTTCAACCACATCGCACTGGGTCACGAATTGGTATTTCTCGAACATATTCCTCATTTGCGCAAGCACTTTGTCCATCCCTGCAAGGTTGAAGGTGGCGTTTACCAAACGCCTCAGGAAATCGGTTCCAGCTGTGATTTGCAGCCGGTCTAAAGCATGAGCGCACCCGCCATTGTTGATACGCACGTCCATTTGTGGGATCCCGCGCAGTTTCGTTACGCGTGGCTCGATGGATGGCCGGGCTTGAATCGCGCATTTCTACCGCCGGATTTTGCGGCGGCGAGCGCGACGGCGAACGTGAACAAATTCATCTTTGTGGAATGCGGCTGCGAACCGGCACAAAGTCCGGGAGAGGTGGATTGGATTTCCGGCCTGGCAAAAGCCGAGCCGCGGCTCAAAGGCATTGTCGCACACACGCCGCTGGAAAAGGGCAAAACCGTTCGCGCGAATTTGGAAAAGCTGGCAAGTCGTCCGCTTGTGAAAGGTGTCCGGCGGAATTTGCAAGGCGAACGTGATTTGGAATTCTGTCTGCTGCCGGACTTTGTGACTGGTGTCGGGCTCCTGGCCAAATTCAGTTTCACGTTTGACGTTTGTGTTCGCCATGAACAGTTGCGCAGTGTCGCCGAACTCGCGCGCCGTGTTCCACAAGTCGCGTTCGTGCTGGATCATTTTGGCAAACCTGACGTGCGCAGCAAACAAGCCGGGTCGTGGGCAGCGGATCTGAAAGCGCTCGCAGCCCAGCCGAATGTCGCATGCAAAATCTCCGGGCTCACAACCGAAGCCGATTGGGGCCGTTGGCAGCCAGGTGATTTGAAATTCTATTTCGGGTGGGCACTGGAATGCTTCGGCTTTGATCGCATTTTGTTCGGCAGCGATTGGCCAGTGGCGACCCTGGCGACCAGTTACGAACGCTGGGTTCAAACCATCCAGGATTTTTTTTCATTCGCAAGGGATGTCGACCAAATCAAATTATTCCGAACCAACGCAGAGAGGATATATCGTGTTTAGCCTCCAAAACAAAACCGCCCTCGTTACCGGTGCGGCTTCCGGCATCGGCGCGGCTATAGCAGCAACGTTCGCTCAAGCCGGCGCCACGGTCTGGATTGCCGACCGTAATGAAAACGACGGGCGGGCAAACGCGGAACGCATTGGTGGAAAATTTCTCACACTCGATGTCACCAGCGAAACAGCCTGTGCGCAGGCGGCGCAGACTGTCGGCACGCTGGATATTTTGGCAAATGTCGCCGGCCTCGGACACGTCGGGACCTTGTTCCAGGCAGCGGTCACGGACCTGGACAAACTCTATGCCGTCAACGTACGCGGCGTGTTCAATTGCTGCAAAGCGTTTGTGCCGGCAATGCTGGAACGGAAATCCGGCAGTGTCATCAACATGGCTTCCATCGCCGGGGTGGTTGCGGTGCGCGAACGCCTGGCTTACACGACGACGAAATTCGCCGTTGTGGGTTTGACCAAAGCCCTGGCGCTGGACCATTCGCACACCAGCGTGCGGTTCAATTGTATCTGCCCCGGCCGCGTCGAAACCCCATTCGTCCTTGCACGACTCAGGGAATATCCCGATCCGCAGGCGGCCTATCGGGACATGGCCTCAACCCAATTGAACGGCCGCATGGCCAGGCCGGAGGAAATCGCCGCCGCTGCGTTGTACCTCGCCGCAGATGAAAGCGCGATGATCACTGGCAGCACATTGATGATTGACGGCGGCTGGAGTGCGGGAAAATAAATTTATGAAAATCATTCGTTGTCAGGACCGCAAAGAAAACATCCTTCATGCCGCTCAACAAGCCGACGGCTCGGCACTAAAATTGGCCGGCGACATTTTGGGTTCGCCCGGGGTCACGTCGGAAAAGGTTGAAGTGGCCAAATTACTCGCTCCCGTTCAACCAACCTTCATCATTTGCATCGGCTTGAATTACCGCAAACACGCCGAGGAAACCGGCGCGCGGTTCCCTGAATATCCGGTGGTTTTCTTCAAGGGCGTCAACACCCTGCAACACCCCGACGAACCGATTTTGCTGCCGACACATTTGAGGAGTAACGAGGTGGATTATGAGTGCGAACTGGCCGTGATCATCGGCCGTGCTTGCAAGAACGTCACCCGTGATCGGGCACTGGATTTTGTTCTCGGCTATACCTGTTGCAATGATGTGAGTGCCCGCGACTGGCAGATCAAACGCGGCGGCGGCCAATGGTGCCGCGGCAAGACTTTTGACACCTTCAGCCCCCTCGGCCCTTGCCTGGTCACGCGCGATGAAATCCCCGATCCCAACGCGCTAAAAATCCGGACCGTTTTGAACGGTCAGGTGATGCAGGACTGGAACACAAACGACATGATTTTTGACGTGCCGGCCCTGATTGAATTCCTGAGCGGCAGCACGACGTTGCTGCCGGGCACAGTCATTCTCACCGGCACACCTCACGGAGTGGGGATGGCACAAAAGCCGCCGCGCTGGCTGCGCCCCGGCGATCAAGTCAGCATCGAAATTGAAAAGATCGGCACGCTGACCAATCCAGTGGCCGAAGAACCTTAATCAAAACAAGGCATGAAGTCGAATCGACCATACGTTTTCGAACGGGTAATTATCCTGGCTTTTCTGACCTTTCCAATTTTGGCGCAAACGCTGGCCGGCGTGCCGTCGCTTGATGAAATGGCCGGCGATTGGCTGCCGATGAAGGACGTGGCCAATCCGCCGGACGTGAACAATTTTCATGATATGCTGTTGGTCAACCGGGACCTGACTTCGTTCTTCTGCTGTCCTGAAGACTGGTTATGGAGGGATGGAAAGTTCCGCTTTGGCTATCCACCAGTCACGCTGACGATTGCAGGCAAGGAATATCCGGCGATGGAATGTCGCTGGTATCCATATCGCGCCTTGCGCCGCAATACCAATTGCGCGGGTTTTATTGTGCAGACGGACACGCGAATGATCAACGAGCAGCGAGCCGTCCTCGTCCGCATTGAAATCACCAATCCAGGCACGACCGAAAGAAGTACTGCGTTGACGCTTTCGGTTCCAGGAGATTTGCAGACCGATGGCATATCGGTGCTCAATGCCAAACAACGGAAGGGCTTCGTAACAGCCGTCCGTCCCGCGACAAAACCTGACGCCGTGACTAATGACAATGGCATTGTTCACTGGCGCTGGAGCCTGTCGCTGCCGCCTGAAGGCAGCAGCAAAATTGAATTTGTCTCGGGCGACGGGGACGCAGCAGATGCGCGAAAAATCCAAACAGATGTGATGCGCTGGAGCGCGAATTTCTCCAAGGAATTCTACGGTTTCAAGCAATGTTGGGAGCAACGCTGGGCCGACGCCTTTAGGCCGGGCAATCATCATTTCTCCGGCAGTTTGCCGGTGTTGGTCACGGACAACCCGGCGCTGAAGCGTAATTATTACATGGGCATCCTCACCATGCTGGAATTGGAGCGCACACAGTTTCCGGTGTCCCCGCGCTCTTTCATCACCAGCGGTGAGCGCGCGCCGGGCACGCAGTATTATTGGGATGCCTCGATGCAGAGCACCGTCTGGGCGCTGCTCGAACCCGCCGGCATGAAGGCCACGCTGCGCTGCTGGCTGGTGCAAAACCCGCGCAGCGGATCTTTCATTTCTCTTACGCGCACCAATGGCTTCGATGTAAATGTTTACGACCAAATCGCCGGCTACGCGTTCAATGCCTGCACCATTTTCAAAACCACCCTGGATTATCTTCGTGTCACCGGCGATACAGCTATTCTCGATGAAAAGCTGGAGGACGGCAAAACCGTGCTTCAGCGCATGGACGAAATGGCCACGGACTGGAAAACGCTCGTCCACCCCGACAGCCGGCTGGCGGACTACGGAGAAAACCAGAATCTGCTTGAATGTGCGCCGGCCTATATCGGCCGCGTTCCTTCCTGCAACGCGCAAAATGTCTGGATGATGCGCCAGGACGCCGCCCTTCAAAAACTGAAAGGCCATGCTGCCCGCGCCCAGGCACTGCGCAACGACGCGGACAAACTATTGCCCGCTGTCCTGTCGCTATACAAACCCGGCGATGGCGTTTGGTATGGTTTACACGACGACGGCAAGCGTGTCGAACTGCGGCATTGTGTTGATTACATCTATGTCGGCAATGGGCTCGCCAACGACCTTACGCCTGAGATGCGCCGCGAAATGACTGACTTCGTCAAACGCGAGTTGATCATGCGCGACTGGATGCGCGCGATGAGCCTGAAAGACGCTGCTGCCGCCGTTTCCGACCGGCCCGACCATGGCCCGATGGGCGCTTATGATGGCTGGCCAGCACTGACGGTTGACACGATGTGGAGACTGGGATTCCCGAACGATGCGTTTGATTTTTACTGCCACACGGTAGAGGTCACGAAGGAAGGGCCATTCGCGCAAGCTCATGAATTTTACGGGCCGCACCGGAACCAATATAATGCGCCGGTACGAATTGCCGAACGCGATGGTTGCATGAAGGAATGTATCAGCGGCGCCGCCTTTGCAGATGTTGTCATCAGCACTTTTTTCGGTTTCGTGCCGTCAGTGGACGGAAAAATCATCCTTGCCGATCCGCAAACGCCGAGACCGTTTACTGGCAAGTTGCTCCAGGTTACATCTCGCGGTGAGAGATTCGCCATCAGTGCAGGAAGATCAGGCGTTGATTATGCCAAAAAATAATGGCCACCATTTGCATCGGCGCTAAACCGTCGTCGTCATTGAGTGCTACACCCGTGTGTGCCTGAGGTGAACTGCTGCGCGAATTGCGATGATTTGTTTTACCAGATTCTGACCAGCACAACGCCGTGCCGCGGCACGCTGGCGTTGAATGTATTTGAGAATTGTCCCAGATTTTTTTGCCGCCATAAATCGCGCACCCGATGTTTGCCGCTGATGCCAAGGTCGGAAAATTTTAGTTCAATGTTGGTCGCAAATTCACCGCGATTGAACAAACCGACGGCTTTCGAGCCATCTGCCATGTCTTTCGCCCAGATTTCGAGGTCGCCATTTTGCCAAATGCGCGACGCCTGCTTGCCAAGGGCGTCCTGATCCACGGCGAGCACTTCGTCGTTGCTTAACAGGCTCAATGTGAATTTGTCCAATTGCGACATATCGCAGCCGATGAGCAGCGGCGAGGAAAGCAAACACCACAAGCTGATGTGGGTGTATTGTTCGTTTGGCGTCAAACGCGTCGGACGCAATTTGCCCCACCCGAGCCTTCCGACGACGAGCATGTCCGGATCGTTCCAATGTCCCGGACCGGCAAATTTCTCTTTTCCAGCCGAACCAAAACCGTTGCTGGCCATACTCGTCCAGGTGTCGCTGATATCACCCGTGGTGCGCCAACAGTTGCCACCGACCTGCGCGCCCCATTTCCAAACGTCGCCCATTCCGTATTGGCAAAGGCTGAAAACAATGTCGCGCGAAACTTTGTCAAGGGCAGCACGCATGACGGAATAGGGCTTTTGCAATTCGGGCAGACTTTGGTCTTTGGCAATGTCATTGTAGGAGCACCAATCATATTTTAAATAGTCGAAGCCCCACGCTGCGTATTGCTGCGCGTCCTGCAATTCATGCTGCCAACTTCCTTCGTATCCGGCGCATGTTCTGGGGCCGGGCGAAGAATAAATTCCGATTTTCAATCCTCTGGAATGAACATAATCCACGAGCGCTTTCATGTCGGGAAACTTTTCATTCGACAAAATGTTGCCGTTTGCATCCCGTCTGCCTTCCCAGGTGTCATCAATGTTGATGCAAGTCCAGCCATGATCAATTAATCCACTGGCGACCATCGCGTCGGCTGCGGACCGAACTTTTGCATCATCCACAGCGCCGGCGAAACAGTTCCAACTGTTCCAGCCCATCGGCGGCGTCAGTGCGATTTGATCGCCAATGGCTATTTTGAAATCTATTTTTGCTGCGCCTCGCGCGTTTTTTGCATGCAGCGTCACTTCAAAATCGCCGGACTTCACGGGAGAAGTTCCCGTAATCAATCCCGTTTGGAAATCCAATTGCAGGCCATCGGGTAAATGGTATGCGGAAAACCCCATTGGCCGGTCGCCCGTCGCTGGAATTTGGAAGTTGAATGGATGTCCCGGGCGCGCGCCAAAAACCGATGCCCCATTGATGCGTGGCTTTCGTGGCGCTGGCGGGGTAAGAATGATTTCTTTTTCCGGCGGCGCGATGACAGTTTCCGGCACGGCTCCGGACATTTCAAATTTTGCATTGGCCCAATCAGCATGGTCGTAACTTGTCCCGTCATTGGCGTCACCCACTTTCAGCGCCAAGGTTTTTATGCCGCTGAGTTTCAGGTCGAAACTTTTTGCCGCTTCGCCCGCGCGCATGACACCGCTGTGCCAAAGCAATTTGCCGTCGCCCAGAACAATAAAATTAATGCTTGCGCTGGAATTGGTAATTTCACCATCCACTCCAACGGAAGCTGAAAAGCTTTTTGCGGCGCCATGCAAGCCGATGTATAGGGTGCTATTCGCGTGCGTGCCCAAACCATGCTCAAACTTTTCACTGCCGATGCTTAAGACGTGTCCGTCAACCGATTTATTTTTTTGCGGATCGCCCCAGTCTTGAATTGTTTTGCCGACATCCAGGTCATCGAGCCAGACGGTTGCGGCCGGCATTTTACAATCGGCAAAGAAGGTGAGCGCCAATGCCGAAAGCGTCAAAAGCGTTGAAAGGTTAAGCGTCGGTTTTTTCATTTCCCGGTTCAGTTTTTCCAATCAAGCCGCCGGCGAATTTTACTTTTTCAAAAGCGGCTCGATTTGCGCAGCGACCTGTGCCGCTTCGAGATCAATCCCCCCGGCGTTAAAATGGACGTTGTCGCTGTGGTATTCAGGATGTCCCCGGACGAGTGCGTTCAAATCATCCACTGGAATGCCTTTTGCCTGTATAAATTTAAGAGCTATCGTGTTGCGCACGACGATGCGTTCATCGGTAGCCTGAGTCTGATTGTCCGGTGGCAGCTTCGGAGAAACTTTTAACGGCGTGGTGGTCGCCCAAATCAGTTTTGCATCCGGGGCGCATTGGCGAATTGTTTTCAGGAAGTTCGGAAAAGCCCGCTGGTATTCCATTTCGCCATGTTGCCATCCATGCATGCCGTTATTGAAATGGATGACGTCGAACTTGTAGGTGCCGAGTACCATTTTGATTTCCTGTAGCAAAACGGGGTCGGAAACGAACGCCGAGGTGGACAGCCGGCCCACACAAGCTTTGCCGGCCAGACGTTTTTCAACTCCGGGATAGTAATCCCGCGAGATGGAATCGCCAATCAGGAGTACGCGCGGCAGATTGGTTTCATCTGCGTGGGAAATCCAGATGTCGCACCACTCGATGGACTCCCTTGAAAAAGGGGGCGTTCCAGCGGGTGCCGCGCTGGCGGCCGTGGCCAGGCAAATGGCGAATACGAACGTCAGGACGAACTTACACATGGCATTTTTTGACTTGGGATTCATTGAGAATAACTGTGTTGGTTATCGTTTCAGCAGATAAAAACATTGAGCGACACTGGCGTTGAGGGAATTGGTGATGCTAAAGGCGCCGTTGACATCAAAATTGTTGGTGGAGAGCACAGTCCAGCTTGCGAGAGGCGCGGCCACGTTTGTCGAAGTCAACACGTAATAGGTGCCGTTGACCACGCCGTTGGAACCGCTTAAGACCAGATTGCCGCCCGACAATTGTGCGCCGCTGATGAACGGCTGGGTTGTTCCGGTCACCACGCTCAATATTCCGCTGTTCAATTGGCTCGTGTCCCAGACCAAACCGGCCCCCGGGGTGGCCGGGGTGATGTTCATAAACGAACCGGAATAACCTGCCGCGCTGAAGATATGGAAAGTGTTCCCGGGCGCCAGCGGAGAAGCGCTGATGTTGACCAAGCTCAACGAGCCGCCGTACATCATGTTCGCGCCCGCTTGAACTACATCGTTCGTTCCGGAGCCGTTTAACTTGATGACGGTGGCGCCATTCAGCGTCACATTCCCGGAGGCGGCAATCGTGCCGATGAGGTTCGAACCTTCGGTCATTCCCAGGGTGACGTTGGTCCCCGCCGGTGAAATCGTTGCCCCCGAAGAAACCACCAGGCTGCCGTTGATACCGCCGATACCCGCAAGCGTTTGGCCGCCGGACAGTGTCAAGGTCTGGTCGGGTCGCCCGCTGACGTCCAGGGATGTGTTGGCCGCATTGCTGCCACCAAAGAAAATGAGTGAGCTCTGCGAGATGGAACCATTGCCGGTCAAGGCCAGTGTCAGCCCGCTCCCAATAACCGTGGGCCCGGAATAGGTGTCCGGTGCCTGCAAAATCATCTGACGGTCGGAAGCATCCCAAACAAATCCGCCCGGGCCAGTGAAGACGTTGGTAAAGATAACATTTGTGCCGCTGAGAATGATATGAGCAATGCCGTTCAATGTTAGCGTTCCGTTCATTGCCTGATTGCCACTGCCATAAAGTGCGGCAAAACCCGCGTTATTGTCCAGAGTCAGATTGGCATTAAACGCCGTGAAAGGGGTGAGGATTTGAAGCAGGCCATTGGTCAGGACATGAATGTCCCTGCCGTACCCGCCGTCACCGGTCCAGAAATCCAATTCCGCCCCCGGATCAATGGTGAACGTGCCAACGGGATTACCGAAACTGTTGCCCATGTTTTTAATCCCGAGTTTACCGGTGGCCAGTTCGATGTCGCCCACGTTCGTGGCTATGGTTACCCCGTTCCATTCCCCGTAGCCACCGCCATTGGACCAATTGACGGCCAGTTTAAAGGGGCCGCTGATGGTTGAACCGTTCAGTAAATCCCACCGGCTGCTCCCTCCAAAAACCGTATCACCCGCCAGAGTAATATCCAAAACCTCACCGGGCAGATTGTTGTAACTGTTATAAAGGGCCCCCTCACCGTTTGCTCCCGGGCCACAAATCGTGACGGGTTTGGCTCCCGCCAACGGCCCGCCAGCGAAGTCTAAAGTGGCATTGTTTGTCACCGTGATGGAAGAAACGCTCGCGAACGAATAGTCGCCCGCGTAGACGGTGCCGCCGCTGATCAACACCGGCCCGGTAAAGTTGGCGGGACTGACAATCGTCAACAAGCTGGAGCCTCCCTTGACTAAACCGCCGGAACCCGTGATGGAACCCGAACCACCGAAGGTAAAATTATTGACGCTCGAATTGATCGTGATGCCGCCGGGTGCAACCGTGCCGCTGACGGTCACATTGGTCGGTACTCCCGGCGTGTCGTCGAATAACACCTGGTCGCCGGAGTTGAACGCCACCTGCTGACTGTTGGAGAGGTTGAGCCAATTGGCGGAATTCCCCGTGCCCCAGATTCCGTTGTTCGCATTGGCGCTCCAACGTAAGCTAGCGGGAACTGGAACAGCCAGTTGAAATAATTTTGCCTGCTTGGCATTTAAATTCACATTGAATGAACCGGAAACATTCATCGTGGTCCCATCCCATAAATTCGTGGCAACATAATTACCCGATGGCAGCCCGGCCCGGCTCAGGTCAACGGACACATTCGCAGCGCTGGAGGTATAGTTGAAAACAGCAATGCACCAGGTGGACCCGTCCTGGCGAACAAACATATTGGCGGCACTTGTCCCCGTATTGCCTTCTATAGGCGTAAAGGTCCGCCCCGCCCGGGCTACGGCATCAATGCCCATTTTGGACAGGCAGGTCTGGGCTGCCTGCTGGCCGTTGGATGACGTCAAATCGTCCCCGTCAAGAAAGACGCCGGTCACCGCACCGCTGATCAGCCGGCTTTGATTCTCATTCGTGGTGGCGCCATATCCGTTAAATACCATGATGTCGGGGTCGTTAAATTGGTACAAATCGTCCAGCCACCAGCCGTAGCTAACCGAATTCATGGTATAGGCGGTATTGCCAATCAGGGACGTTTGGGCATCACACGCAATTCGCCGGCTGTCGGCATATTGGTAAGGAAAAAGCGGCGCAATGGACTCGCTGATGAACATCCGGCCGTTGATTGCCTGCAGCACATTGGACATTCCCTCATTGTAAGCCTCAATCCCGGTGGTCACGTTGGTGTCGTAATGAACACCCTCCAGCGCGCCGTGCGACAGGAAATCCAGTTTGATGTAATCGAATCCATAGTTGGTGTACAGATTCACATAATAATTAATCAAATCCTTGTCAGCGGGATGTGTCGGATCCAGGGCGAGGCCGCCGTCAACGGATTCGGCATTCCCATTGGTGTCTCGCAGCAAAAGATCGCTGTAGCGGTAAATATTGGTTGTCCCTTCAACAAACGTATTGGTCGCAGAGTTGGTCGAGCCAAACCAGACGAACGGTCCGAAGTAAATCCCGGCTTTCTGACCGAGCGCGTGGCAATGGTTCACAAAACTCTGCAATTGAAAGCTGTTAAGGTTGTTCCAAAAAGCGTCCAGATTGATGTAAACCGTCCCCTGATTGACAAAACCATTCTGCTCAAGGTTGGTGTGGAAGAAATCCGAAACGGCAATCGCATCGGTGTAATTAATGTACTGCTGAATAACGCCCCAACTGTTCCAGCCGAACGGGACACCGTTGGTCCAGGCCAGCCGGGGAGCGAAATTCGTATTCTCCGCAGCGTAGTTTTCGATCGTTTGCCTCCAATCATTTCCGAAACCCACAAATATCGTTGGCGATGAGATGGTGTTCCCGGTCACCGAACCATGCGGCATGACATCTGCCGGTGCCATTGCACCGCCAAACGCGTTCATCTGATTTAATTTGTTGTTCGAGCCATAGAAATAAATACCGGTTTTCCAAACATCGTGAGTGACCGAGCCGACCACCAGACCATTGCGCGTGGTATTGTCGTAAAAGGCGCCAACTTCGTAGCTGGTGCTTGAGTTATTTATGGGCATTGCGTTGTAGGAAACGAAACCGTCATTGTCGAACGGCACACCCAACGCCCGGTCGTCGCTATAGCTGCCGAGATCCACGCCGCCGGTCGCGTCCACCACCACCGGCGCCATCCAATTGGCGCTTAAATTAGCCCCCACCATTTCCACGCGAACCAGAAAGCTGTCGTTTTGATCGAGGGTGAAATATTGTTTCATCGTCGGCAAACCGATCCCGAGAGCGGTGACCACCGCCTGATTGCTGCCGACGATCGCGTAACTCCAGCTCCCGTAATTGATGCCCTTGATGTATCCCGTGCTCAGCGTGACACCACTGTAAAAGGCGGAGATTTTTTTTGAATTCCTCCAATAAAAGTCCGTGGTCCCGGCGTTGAGATTGTAATTCAACACGACATCGCCGTTGGACATAACCAAGGTGTTTCCAACTTGTTGAAATAATGGAGTTGCTTGAACCGGCTTGACCAAAAGCGATAACAGCAGCACCAGGACAAATGCTTTGCGGATGCGCTTATGAATGATCATGTACGGCAGATGAGTGCTGGGGTTTGATGACCTTCAATCCTCAACAACCAACCGCCGGATCATTTTCTGATCCGGCGGTGGTCGTGAATTTCACAACAAGGTTATTACTATCTGTCTACGGCGTTTTGAGCAAATAGAATTGGCGCGGGTTGCCGGGGTTGATGGTGTTGGTCACACTGAAATTCCCGCTACTATCAAATGCGTTGGTCGAGAGTGGCGTCCAGTTGGCCAACGGCGTCGCCACGTTCGTCGAGGTCAGCACATAGTAAGTGCCAAGGGAGGCGCCGCCGGTGCCGCTGAAAACCAGGTTTCCACCCGAGACTTTCGTGCTGCTGATCAGCGGTTGCGACGGTGCGGTCACCACATTCACGATCCCGTTGCCGAGTTGGTTTGTATTCCAAGCCAGACCCGCCCCGGGCGTGGCCGGCGTGATACTCCCAAACGATCCGGAAAAGCCCGCCGCACTGAAGATGTGGAAGCTGTTTCCAGCCGCCAGCGGTGAGCCGATGTTGACAAGACTTAGTGTGCCTCCGTAATTGATGTTGGCAGCAGCCTGAACCATGTCATTTGTTCCCGAACCGTCCAATTTGATGACCGTCGTGCCATTCAACGTAATATTGGCAGACGCGGCAATCGCGCCAACTGCATTGGTGCCACCCCAGTTGACCCCAAGCGCCGCCGTGGTCCCAGACGGTGACAAAGTTGCGCCACCGGAAACCGCAATGCTTCCGTTGACACCTCCAACACCGCCAAGAGTCTGGCCGCTGGCGAGCGTCAAGGTCTGGTCCGGCCGGCCGGTCACATCCATATGCGCCACGGTGGGATTGCTGCCACCGAAGAAGATCAGCGAGCTGTGCGAAATGGAACCGTTACCGGTCAGATTCACCTCAGGAGTGTTACCGTCGCTGCCGATGACGGTCGGGCCGGTGTAAGTATTGGCTGCCGAGAGTATCATCGCGTGGTTGTAAACGTCCTCCACAAAACCGCCCGCGCCACTGATCACGTTGGTGTACATCCTGTCCTGATCACCCAACACAAAGCGAGCAACACCATTCAAGGTGATGGGAACGTTGATGGATTGAGCACCCGAACCGCCGTAGGTATTCCACACCGCACCATTTTCCATAATCACAGTGTTGCCGTTGAATACACCAGGCGCCCCAAATTGAAACGCCTGACCACCGCCAAGAAGGTGAATGGTCCCATTCCATCCGCCATTCCAGAAAATCAACTGGCAGTTGGTTTGGACGGTAATGACCGTGGCGGGATTTTGGAAAGCCGAGTCCATGTTATGCGAACCAAGCTTGCTTCCGTTGGTCAGGGTGATGCCTGCCACATTTGCTCCGATAGCCACCGCCGTCCATTCGCCATAGGGATTGTTGGTGTCAGCTGACCAGTCAATGGTCAGGTTGTGCGGGCCGCTGATTTGCGAGCCAGCGGCCAGGTCCCAACGGTCAAAGCTGCCCAGGACCGTATCACCAGCCAACGTGATGTTCATGGATTCCTGGGGAAAATCGTCATAGCTGTTGAAAATCGCACCTTCACCGCTCACACCGGAACCGGAAACCGTGATCGGTTTATTGCCACTGAAGGTGCCGCCAGCCAAATCCAAAGTGGAATTGTTGGTGATCGTGATGGAAGCAACTGATTGGAAGCAGTTGTTGCCGGCATAAATGGAGCCGCCACTAATTGTGACCGGCCCGGTAAGACCTTGCGGGCTGAAGATCGTCAGCAGGCTCGAGCCGTTCTTGACCAGGCTGCCCGGGCCGCTGATCAGAGGCGATGTCCCCTGGGCAAAAGTGAAATTATTGGTGCTGGAATTGACGGTGATGACGCTGGGCGAAACCGTGCCGTTGATCGTTACAATGTTCGAGACTCCGACGGTATCATCAAACAATACCCGGTCATTAGTGTTGAACACGGTCTGGGCGCTGTTGCTTAAGTTAAGCCAATCGGTTGAAGTACCCGTGTCCCAGACACCATTGGCGCCGCCAGAATTCCATTTTAATGAATTGCCGGTCGCCAACAGGGTAAAGTTGGCGGAAACGCTGTTAGTAGTTCCATTATTATTGCCCACAACCACGCTGTAATTGGCGACATCAGCGCCGCCCACGTTGGTTAGGATCAACGTTGAATTGGTTTTACCGGTCAGCGCCAAGCCATTTTTGAACCATAGGTTGGTAGTCGGGAGTGCACTGGCAACCGCAACGCTAAAGCTCACCGTGCCACCGACAAAAGCCGATTGTGGTTGAGGTTGAGTTGTGATAATCGGAATTGAGTTGCTGGATGAAGTGCCTAATTCTCCTACACAAAAGTGGTTCAACACTTGAGCCGGCGTTAGAGCGTTTGTATATATGGCCACTTCAGTCAGATTGCCCTGAAAAAATCGCACATCTCCTGAATTCCCTCCTGCGGTCGCTGTTGTGCCATCTCCAATCGCCCAGGGGGCGGTAAAATTAATCGCTCCAACTGCATCGGAACCTTGCCCTACCAACCTGGTATTCACATATAGACTCCAATTAGTTCCGTCATAGGTGGAAACAAGGTAAGTCCAATTGGTCGTTTGCTGACCACCACTGGCGCCCCCTCCTCCGGTGTTGTTGTTATACGTGCCTCCAAAATAATACCCACCATCCGCTCTCAACGTCATCTCATTGGTGCCATCGTAACCTTTGCCGAGAATGTCGGCGGGGGGAGATGATCCCACCGTTGGGCTGACTGGTTGCACCCAGGCTTCCATGGTAATGATGCCGCCAAAGTTCAAGATTGAGGTGTTAGTGCCGGTGCTTAAGTCCACAAAAGAGGTAAATCCATCAAACATGAGCGCATCGGGGATAAACGGCGACGGGCCGGGAACTGTATTAAATTGGGGGTCCGTGCCATTGTAGGTTCCATTGTTCCCATTGCCTGACAAATCTGTGGCGGTGGTCCCGGCAGGATCAACGGTTGAGTTTATCGGATAAAATGCCAAAGGATGATCATTGAGCACAGTACTGTGGTAGCCTGCGCGAGCAACGGAAGCGGTGATCATCAAGGCCGAGAGGACAACAGCCGGAAGCCAGCCACAAATAAAGTCGGTTATCTGTTTCATTTTCATGGTTTTTCGGGAGGTTGAATCATGGGGCTGAGGTAAAACTTTTTATGGGTTCAGCTGCGAGGCAAAACCCTTCGCCAAAAAGTATAAATCGTTCGGACATTGAGAAAAGGTAGGCACAAGTGACGCATTGAAGTATTTGCTGGGATCCATGTTCAAAGCGTAGGTTATGGTGGCGCCGTTCTGCCATTTGTGGCTTTCAGCGTGCCCGTCAGCCCAACTGAAAGTACTGGTACCACCATGCCAGTCAGCCACGGAATCTATAAAGCCTGCATCTGAAAAAGCTGGTGGGGTTCCCGGAACCATCGTCCATGAGCCTCTGTTTTCACCTCGCGGATCGTTTTCTTCAACCCACAAATAGCGCGCACTCGGATGCCGAATGCCCGCCTGCTGAGTCAGGTTGGTAATCCCTCCCCAGGGCGTGCCGTTGAGTCCGTCGGCGCCGGAGTAACTACCGATGGCGAAAGAACCGGGCGGCGCTGTAGGGTTAACCACGAAGGGACTCTTGTAACGTGCATCCGCAGGGCAGTGCAGAACATTCACGTTAGGTGCGTAGCGGTAAAGCCCGCCTTGCTGGTAACCTGCCTGAACGATGGCAACCTCTTTGTCCCGCGGCGACAAACCGATCGTATTAGGCATCGGCTTGGGAACCGAATATCGCCAGGGGATGGTTTCGCCGGGCGTCGGATTTACCGGAGTGTCAAAATTGATGATGTTGCCGTGATTATCATCGGCGTACATTTCCCAGGCCAAACTGAGTTGTCTCTGATTGCTCAGACAGGTAGCGGTCATTGCCTTTAATTTGGCCATGGCCAGGGCTGGCAACAACATCGCCGCCAGGATGGCGATAATCGCAATAACGACAAGTAACTCAATCAATGTAAAAGCACCGGCGGCGCTTTTGCGAACGGACGACCTGTTCATCGTTACGATCATAGCTTTTCGTCACTTTTCGGTGAATATGGACATTAAATTACGCTATGAAGGACCACTGGTCTTCTAATTTTCTTCGGTGAAGAATATTGAACACGTATTTAGACCGCCGATTTCAATCCACGTCCATCGTCGCCAGATAAAAAGCGGTGTGGTTGTTAAACTCACACCGCTGTCATCCACAAACAAACTCGCGGTCATGCTCAGGCTGAAACATTTTTTCGGCGAACGACACCGAGCAACATGACCATGCCAGCAGCAAAAAGCCCAATCGTAGATGGCTCCGGAACTGACGTAATATCGCGAAGTTGCAGCAGGTTGACCTGTGCCGACGCACCAATGTCAGCGCCGCCAGATGGGTTTAAAGTAATTGTCTCCTGTCCGGTGTTATCCGCCACAAATGTGCCGAGGATAAACTGTCCGGGTCCGGTGCCGTTGGGACCGGTTCCGAAAGCCAAAGCGGCTGAAGCGTTGGCGCCACCGGTGAGAGTTTCACTTCGTTCAGCGGTCACGCTGTTGCGCCCGTCATTTACCCAGAATTCAAGCTGATACGTGTCCCCCGGTGTCATGCCGCCCCAGGTAAGTGAAATAGGTTCCCCGTAACTATAAATCGCAGTTTGCAGGACGTAATTGTAGTTGGCATCCGCAGTGTTCGGATTGGCATAGCTACCGTAGCGATCATCGAGCCCGGAAGTGCTTACCCAGGAGCCGAAAGGGCCACTTCCGTATGCTGCAAAAGTTACGCCGTTGACCGGATAGTAGTCTGATCGGAGAGTGCCGCCCCAGTCATCACCGGGTCCCCACGAACCTACAAAGGTTCCTGTAGTACTTACGTCGGAGGTTCCAGAGATGGTAGTGGGAGTCCCCCATGTTATGTTTGGATTTTGTGCACTGGCGACCAGAGCAAACGCACCGGCCACGAAGGCACAGAGGATAATAGTTTTCATAGTTAGACTTGGGTTGTTATGATTACTTTGTTGTTTTTTATTTTACCGCTGACCAGGCCACTGCTATTACAGTGACTCCCACCTTCAGCAATTTGTTCGCGTTCGCGCCGTGAGCACTCAACCGCTTAGTTTTCACATGCTTCCTGGTGATTTATAACCACAGATTATCTCATAAAGCAGGCATCGTCTTGCACTTCTCTTCGGCGAAGAATATTGAACATGGGCGAGAACAGGTGAAAATGGGCCGGTCCCCCCGACAGCAGGTGCACGGTTCTACTCCGTAAGGATTCTCAATTAAGATTCAACCGGCCGTCGAGAGTAACCGAATCCCCTTTCTTAATTGTAAGAACAATGGTCCGGCCATGATAGGTGATCGAGCAAGGATTGCCGGCATTCGACCGGATGGTTGCCGAAATTAACCGGCCGTCATGCCAAACCAAACCCACCGCAAAATCTCCGCGGGCGCACAGACCTGTTACTTCTCCCGCTTTCCACGCATCCGGCAATGCGGGCAACAGGTGAATGACGCCATCCTGGCTCTGCAACAACATCTCGGCGATCGCGGCCGTCGTTCCGAAATTGCCATCGACTTGAAACGGTGGACAGGCGTCGAACAAATTCGGATAAACCCCGCCGCCGCCATCGTAACGGATGCCCATACTATAGGCCGGATCGAGCGCCTTCTGCACGAGCGCCCAGGCGTGGTTACCGTCGTCCAGCCGCGCCCACAATGCAGCCTTGAAAGCCAGCGACCAGCCCACACCGTCATCACCCCGAACTTCCAGGGTTTTGCGGGCGGCCCGCGCCAGTTTCGGCGTGGTATATGGCGAAATCTCGTCGCCCGGATACAATCCCCAAAGATGCGACACGTGTCGATGATGCGGTTCCGGTTCCTTGTATGGTTCCAGCCATTCCATGACCCGCCCGTCCGGTCCGATCTGGATGGGCGTAAGCCGCGCACGTTCCGCAATCAGTTTATTTTGGAAAACTTTGTCGATGCCAAGAATTTGTGATGAGTCAATGCACGCGGTAAAGAGGTACCGCGTGATCTCCGATTGAAAGGTTGATCCAAGGGAAATTGCCGCTTGCTGGCCGTTGGGCAATTCAAAATGATTTTCCGGCGAGTTGGCCGGTGCAATCACAAGCCAGTGATGCGTCGGCTCCTCAATCAACATGTCGGAATAAAACTGCGCTGAACCTTTCATGATGGGATAAGCCCAGCGCAGGAACTTTTTGTCATGCGTGAACAGCCAGTGATCCCACAAATGCTGGCACAGCCAACCCGAACCACTGCTACTTGCACCCCAGGAAGCGGATTCCCCCGGTGAAGTAAAACCCCACGGGTTCGTAATGACGTGCGCCACCCAACCGCGCGCGTTGTAGTAATCATGCGCGGTTTGTTCACCGGGCTTTTGCAGGGAGGCAATCAGCGCAAAGAGAGGTTGGGTGAGGTCCGAAAGGTTGCAGACTTCCGCCGGCCAGTAATTCATTTCCACGTTCACGTCCAAATGCCAGTCGCCATTCCACGGCGTGTGAATTTCCTCGGCCCAAATGCCCTGAAGATTTGGGGGCAAGCCGCCTGGTCGCGACGAAGAAATCAGGAGGTAACGGCCAAAATTGAAATACAACGCTGCCAGACCCGGGTCGCCGCCGTTGATTTTGGACCATTCAATTCGTTTCGGTGTCGGCAGGCTGGCTTCATCCGCGTTGGCTGGTTCAAGATGAAATGAAACGCGGTCAAAGTATTTTTGGTAATCGGCGACGTGCGCCTCGCGCAATGACTGGTACGACTTCCTGGACGCCTGGTTCATGTCTCTAAGCGAAGCGGCCAACGCGTTTTTGGTCTGGCGACCGGCAAACCCCTGGTAATCCGTCGCCGCCGTGATCAACACCACGACTTCGTTCGCTTTGCTGACCTGCAATGCGTTTCCCTGGGCAGAAACTTGCCCACCCTGATTCAAGATGCGAAAGAGTGCCGCATACTTCACGCCTTTGCCATTCGTGCCGTTGTCAAGCTGACCGGTCATCAGCAATTCATTTTTCCCATCGGCGACAGTTTGGAACCGCTCGGGCCGGTCGAGGGTTGCCCCAAAGGAAATCTGTCCCGGTCGATCCGCGCTCAGGCGCAATACCATCACCCCATCCGGTGCGCTCACAAACATTTCCCGCTGGAAGGTGACGCCGCCATGCTGGTATTCCATGTGTGTCACCGCATCATTCAGGTCCAGGACACGGCGGTAATTTTCAACCGGTCCATTGGTATCCGATAAAAAGGTCAGGTGCAAATTGCCGAGCACCTGGTAACAGCCATACTGCGCGCCACCGGAACCCGGACCACTACAGGTGAAGTGCGTGTTGACCAGCGCCTCAGCTTCAACATTTTTCCCTTCCAACAACAACTGGCGGATTTCAGGCAAGTATTTGCAGGCATCCGGGCGGTCGGCATCCTGACGCGAACCCGACCAAACGGAACTCTCATTCAACACGATCCGCTCATCATTCACACCGCCGAACATCATCGCGCCCAGCCGGCCATTGCCCAACGGTGTCGATTTCGTGAAATTTGTGGCCGGGGCATCGAACCAGATCGTGGTTTCGGAAGGCAACGACTGGTCGACTGCCGCCTGCAACGGCAAGCTCAATAGCCAGGCACCAACAATGACCAGGGGTCCCAAGGAAGCGGAGAAAGGCAATTTCATGATTGAAAAATGGCAGATTTTGTTTCTGGCGTCGTGCGTAATTCTTTGGTGAATGAAATGTAACAGTCAGACATGTGGTAAAACCGATGACGAGCATTTCGGAGTTTGATCATGTAAAGTGGTCCTCTCCAAAAAATGTGACGGTGATACCTCTCGCAGCCGTTGGGCCGCTTGTTCAGCCGTCAAATCACGTTGGGCCTCGGCCAGCATTTCGTAACCGACCATGAATTTTCTGACTGAGGCCGACCTGAGCAAAGGCGGATAAAAGTGCGCGTGCAATTGCCAGTGGGAATAATCATCCGGTTCGTTTGGCGCACTATGCCAGCCCATCGAATAAGGAAACGAGGTCTCAAACAGATTATCGTAGCGGATCAGCAGCGCACGCAAAACTTCCGACAATGCAGTCTTCTCGCTTTCCGATAAATCGCACAAGCGAAGGACGTGGCGCCGCGGCAGCAGTAATATCTCAAACGGCCAGACCGCCCAGAACGGAACCACCGCCAACCAATGCTCGTTTTGAACAACAACGCGTTGTGCTGTAGTCAATTCCATCAGGGCATAATCCAACAACAACGGCGAAGCATTTCTGTGCCAATAGAGCTTTTGGTTCTGATCTTCAACAGCGATCTCCTTCGGTAGAAAATTCCCTGCCCAGACCTGGCCGTGTGGATGGGGATTGGAACAACCCATGACTGCGCCCTTGTTCTCGAAAATTTGCACCCAGCGGTATCGGACTCCCAATTCCATTAACTGGGCGACCCAGGTCTCAACCACCTTGCGGATGTCGAACACGGACATCTGCGCCAGCGTCAGGTCGTGACGTGGCGAAAAACAGATGACACGGCATTCGCCCTCCACCGGATCCACACGAAAAAACCCGTCGGCGGTATTCGTGATTGCGGGCGTGTCAGGTAACAATGCAGCAAAGTCATTGTTAAACACATAGGTGGAGACGTATGGCGGATTGAATTCTCCCCCGGCCCGCCGGTTACCCGGACAAAGATAACAGTTCGGGTCGTAAGCCGGACGTTGATCCGGAGCCGCCTTTTCCACCTGTCCCTGCCATGGTCGTTCCACACGATGCGGCGAGACTAATACCCACTGGTCAAGCAGAGGGTTAAATCGACGGTGTGGGTGAAGGCCAATATCAAAGTTCATATTATTTGCGATAAATTCAGATTGCCCGGTGGATTTCATCCGCAGGGCATGGGGGAGAGCCACACCGAATGCCCTGGAAGGGCAGGCTCAGGAGGCGAAGGCACGAGAGCATGTTCGGCGAGGTCTTTCTTAATGTTTCGGTTCATAATATGACAGGGCTGGCCATCTAACTTTTGATAACGTTCGCTCCGGACGCCGGACGGGAACTGAAGACAGTTGCCTCGATGCCATTTTTTGTTTCACCACCGGCGGTGGCGAATTTGTAAGCGGTGGAAATACGATTACTGATGTTATCGGCAGCCTCCGCCTTAACCAGGGCAACGCAACTCCCGCCAAAGCCACCGCCGGTCATTCGACAGCCGTAAACCCCGCCTTTGATACCGATGGACCGGCAAATTTCCACCACAACATCCAGCTCCTTGCAGCTGACTTCAAAATCGTCACGCAAAGAATAATGACTGCCGTACATGTACTCTCCCACCGCCGGCCAATTGGCATTGGGAATTGCTTCCGCCGTCTGAAGTGTGCGTTCAATTTCACTGATGACATGGCGCGCGCGATGAAAAGTGAAGAGATCCATTTTTCGCCGTGCCCGTTCCAAGGTCTCAACAGTGGCATCACGGAGCGAAGAGATGCCAAGAATCTTTGCCGCTGTTTCACATTGCAAACGGCGCTCGGCGTATTCACCACCACTTAACTCATGTTTGACATTGGTGTTGATGACCAGCAACGCGACCGAGGGATCATTCATCGGTACCAACGTGGTCTGCCGTGAGCGGCAATCGAGCAGGAGCAGGTGATCTTTCTGGCCCATCACGGATATAAACTGATCCATGATGCCACACGGTACACCGGCAAATTCGTGCTCGGCCTGCTGACACAACAGCGCTTTTTCGACTGGATCCAATTTTGTTCCAATCGCCGTTTCGAGCAAGGTGGCAGTACATACCTCCAGCGCGGCGCTACTGCTCAATCCGCCACCTAAAGGCACGGTGCTGACGAGCGAAATATCAAGCGAGGGAATTGTTAAGCCGCGATTTTGAAACCCGGCCACCACACCGCGAATGTAATTGGACCAGCGCGGATCGGCCTTGGTGACGGGCTTGGAAACGTCAATTTGGGCCGTATCACGTGCTCGAGAATCGTGAACTAAAATCCTGGGCGGGGCAGCTGGAGAAACGTCCGCCGCCATGACGGCGTAACGTTCAATGGCCATGGGCAGAACAAAGCCATCGTTGTAATCGGTGTGTTCCCCGATGACGTTCACACGTCCCGGCGCGGCGACAATCCAGCGGGGCGGACGTCCGTAAATTTCCTCGAATTGCGGAATTTTAAGCATTGGTTTGAAGGGTTTTCTTTTTCATCGAGTCATCCGCAATGGGTTGGATGTGGATTGTATATTTGAACGGCACTACGGCAGCGTGGGAAGCCCGGCTGAGTGCTTCGGCTTTTCGGATCGTTGCTCTCTTCAAATGATCCAAAGTCGCCACTTCTTCGGGCAGCAAGGCATCCCATTCCGGCACATTATACAAGATGCTTTTGACGGCAGGCGTTTCAAAGGCCTGTTGTTCCCGAACAACTTTATCCACGGCCGCAAACGCTCCGGCAAACGGGTTGTCCATGAACTCGGCGGCCAGATTGACACCTTGATTCAGTTCAGCCGCGCTGAACACTTTGGATTCTTTGCCCCATGTCACCTTGAAACGGTTGGCACCACTGTTCGTCACTACCAGCCGGAAACGGTTCAAGTTTTCATTAAAAGGCAGAAACTGCAGTACGCCCCTCGTACTCTTGGGATCTATCGGATTGCCGTAAAAGCAAAACGGATAACGAGTGGACTCAATCTTAATGTTGCCATCGTGGACTGACAATACTCGATGCCCAGCAGTTGCTGTGGCCCGGCCGGTTTGAGCGTCCCAGGTAATGGTGCCGATGTCACCCGAACAGCCCAAGGCCTTAAGAAACGCGTAAGCCATGACGAGATGACCGTTGGCTTCGGGATGGATTCCGTCCGGCCCGGCGAGATCGTAAGCCGGTCCGTATTTTGCCTTTGCCGCCTTCATCACCGCTGCCATGGGCGTGTAAACATCGGCGTAGGTCACCCCCTGCTCTGCCGCAACCTCCCTCGCTATGCGGGCCAGGTCAGCCAGCGTGTTGTTATAGTTGGTGGCGGAATAATTCCTGCCGGGTATCCGGTCAAAGGTATACGTGTCCACCAGCCCCGGTGAACCAATAACAATGAAATGGACGCCACTGCCCCGAAACGTTTTGATGATCGCCTCAGTTTTTTTGCGATATGCCTCCTGTCGCGCTGGATCAATTGCCGCATACGCACCGTCATTCATCCCGTAACAGGTTGTGGCCACCGTTGGGTTAAAGGGTAGAACCTCTGTGCGCATTCTTCTGAGCAGGCCATCCACCTTTTCACCACTCCAGCCAAACTGATGCGCTTTGAGGTCCGGTACCGGTTGGCACATCAACAGATAATCCTCGATGAATACCGAATATTCTCTCTGTTCCGTGATCGAATCACCGCAAATGGCGACCGTGTCTCCCGCCTCTAATTGTGCCGCCATTCCCGCCGACATCAAGCCGGCGTTGAAAAGTATCATTGCCAGGCCGAAGCCGACTGTGATTCGCGCCGTCACTTTGCATGGTGTCATAATCGTGCCCTTATTCTCATGTGTGTCTCATTCATTCAACCGCAGGATGAATCCACCGCGGGCGGGAGTTTCATGATGCCATCCACTTGCATTCGTCAGTGGCGTAACGGCGACCTGCATGTTGGCGTCTTTTCCTTCGGCAACCATGAGCCGGTGGTGAAATTGTTTGAAGGCCGACAAGTCCAGACTGACTGGCAATAGCTGGCCGGTTCCGTTGATGCCAGCGATAAACCAGCTCCTGCCGGAACGTCGCGCGAAGACCGCAACGGTTCCCGGTTCACCCATTAAACAGCGTGTTTCATCCCACCGCGCCGGGGCATCGCGAAAAATTTGCAGCACTTCCGGCGGCAGCGATTCAAAGAACTCCGGCCGGTCGGCATAATGAATGATGCCCGATGTAAAAATCAGCGCCACCGCCAATTGATGGGCGGCAGTCGTCAGACGCGCATATTTCTTCGACGAACAGGCGACGGGGGTTAAGTCCATCGGCCCAACGGCGTTGCGGGTGAAAGGCAAAACCGTGTCCAATTCTGCCGCCTTTTCCGTGTAACGTGGTTCGTAAAAATAGGATTCGCTGCCCAAAACGGCTTCGCAGGTCAGGAAATTCGGCCACGTCCGTTGCCACCCTCGTGGAATGGTGCACCCGTGCAGGTTTACCACCATGTGGCGGGCGGCGGCATCCTTCATCAACGCCTGCTGGGCGGCGATGGCTTCCTGCCGGTCAGAACACCAAAAATCCACCTTCACGCCACGAACGCCGACGGCAGCCATTTGATCCAATTTGGTTTCCCGCCTTTTTGCGTCATAGAAATCCGCGGCATGTAACCAGGCCAAGGGCATCACTCCCTCACTTTCAGCATGGCTGGCAATGGGCTTCAACCCGGGTTTCCACCAACCGGCGTCGAACAAGGTATATTCCCAGCCCATTTTGGCGGCGAAGTCAGTGAATCCATTGAATAGGTTCGTGGTGTCCGGCCCGCTGGGATAAGACCACCAGGCCCACGACGCGCGACCCGGTTTGACCCACGACGTGTCGGCAATCCGCGACGGCGGTGCCAGGTCCGTCACCAACGTTTCCAAAGCAATGTCGCCGGGCGATTGGCCCATCACGATAACCCGCCAGGGCATCGCCCACGGCAAGGAGTAACGTGGCTCGGGACCAAACTGGTTGGTGTAACCTTGCGTGGTTTCGTCAGCGAGCGGAAAAGCAATTCGATAAAGTCCGCCGGACGAATCCGGATTGAGATGACACGCGCAATAGGACTTGTCCGTTCCTGATTCTGTCAACAATACCCAGGTTGCTGCGCCCGGAACATGGAACAGCGCAGGAAATGCCCAGCCGACGGCTTTCTGCCGCGAATCCGGCGGAGGGTCCCCCGGCGAAATGTGAAAATAAAAATCTTCGTAGGCCGGTGTATAAGGACCAGCGGCATGAAACGGTTGCAGCCAGCCACGCGCATTCTGCGGAAAAGTGAAACCGGTCAATTCGGATTGGACAACGCGAACAGCGTCGTTGGTTCCGGGAAAACGATAACGAAAGGCGACACCTTCATCGCTGGCCGCCAGTTCAATTGCCACGGCGGCGCCGCCCGGGTTGTGGAACGTCAGGTCACGGAAATTCAGAAGATGATTTATCCGCGGCTGGACACCGGCGAATAATTCGTACTTTTCACGATGACTGCGGACTTTCCCGGCGTCTATGAAAGCAAGTCCGCGCTCAAAATCCTGATCATCACGCCGGAGCCCGAGCGGCGATTCTTGAATGACAATCTTCCCGGCGCGCATGGCCTGGTAACTCAGGCTGCCACCCTCGCCAAGCGAGACAGTGATTTCACACTGTCCATCCGGCGAAACCAGCGGCCAGGAATTGCTTTCAGCCAAGCTGGCACCCAACGTTATCTCTGGCAACAAAACGAGCACAGCAATGGACAGAACCGTCAACTGAATATTTCCGGATTTCCCAATCATGGTCGTCGATCACGAATAAGTGTCAAACAGACTGCGAACGCGCAGTTCCTTGACGAAGTTGTCCTTGCTCAGGGATTGTTCAGGCTGGACCCGGATCGTCCGCGGCGTATCCGGCAATAGATGTATAAAATTATCGGCATACTTTGCGTCCGAATTTTCCAGTTCGAGCCAAGTCCAGAGTGCGGGTTTCTCGGATTTAATCGTGACCAGGAACCCCTTCTCGGATTCGTCAACCGACGTCACGAGTTTTGGATCCGGCAATTTTAGTTCTCTTGGTAAAGCCAATAGAACCAGGTTTTCCGAGACCGTTTTGCCGTCCACCTCCAGTTTCAACCATGTCAAAAGCCCGTTCGCGCCAAGTTTCTGAATTTGTTCTTGAAGGTTGAGCGTTTTGACCTTTTCACTTTTGCGCGCCGGAATCTTCACACGTGCGGTATCCTGCGCCAGCGATCGGCCTTCCAAATCCGTCACCTCCCAGGTCAGCTTGCCGTGGCGCGCTTCAAGCAAATCATTCGTGATAAAAACCTCGACGGTTCCATTCGGCACATTTTCCTGACCGGAAACGAGGATGGGCGCGTAAAATTTCCGGGCCAGATAATGCAGGGCTTTCCAGCGGCCGAAATAATCCACCGACGACCAGCTCATGCCCGGCCAGATGTCGTTGTATTGCCAGAAGATGCAACCCATTGATCTGGGCATCGTCTGACGCCAGTACTCCGCGCCAGTTTTAATGCCGTAGCCCTGCAAAATCTGGCTTAACCATAGCGCACTGTCGAAATCCTTGGGCGGACGAAAATAGTGGAGCGTGGTATCGCGAATGATTTCGTTGCCATGGCCGCTGCCGTCGCGCTGGTGCCAGTTCATCACCGGCGTCACCACCGATGCGCGATCCTCTTCGTTGGTAAAAGCGAGCACGGTTTTCGGTTCCGGAAAAGATTGGAAGCCGAACTCGCTCATGAATCCAGCCACCGTGCGATAAGCGTCGAACATTTTCGGCCCGTGCCATACTTCCCAGTAGTGGGTATCGCCGCAGTCGGGACTGCCAGAAACGTAATTGGCCTGCGGGGCAAATTTCCGAACCTGCCCGGCAATCAAATCCTTGAACAGCTCGTCGTACGCCGCTGTACTCATCCGGTTGGGCCCCCAGGTCGGCCCCTCCCACCACGATAAACTGATTTCATTGTTGCCACACCATACGGCAATGCACGGATGATCCCGCAACCGAAGCAAATTATCGCGCGCTTCCAACCGGACATTGTTCATGAATTGATCGTCAAACGCCGGATACGCAGCGCAGGCGAACTTGAAATCAAGCCAGACACAGATGCCCAGCTCGTCGCACGCATCAAATAGCGCGTCGTCTTCGTAATAGCCGCCGCCCCAAAAACGCAGGAAGTTCATGTTGACCGCTGCTGCATCCATAACGTAACGGTGTAGAATTTCCGGAGTTACGCGGCTGATAAATGAATCGCAGGGAATCCAATTCCCGCCTTTGGCAAAAAAGGGAACACCATTGACTTCAAATTGAAGCGGGTTTCCGTTTTCCGGCAAAATGATATTGAGTTCACGCAGACCGATACGCTTGCTGGCGCTATCGATCGGATTGTCCTCGGCGTCGAGCAATTCAACGTGAACCTGATAGAGCGGCTGTTGGCCCATGCCCGCCGGCCACCAGAGTTTGGGATGTTTAATTTTAAGTTGGCCGCGCCCCTGCCCTTTGGAAACTTCAATCGTCGCAGTGCCAACGGATTTTCCATTGTCGAGCATCGACAGAACGGCCTTGAACGACCTGGCTGTTTCGCGAACCGCTTCCGTGTTCACTTCAACGTCCAGCGTGACTTCCTGGCCGGAATGACTTTGCCGGATCAAAACATCGGTAATACGGCCTTGATTGAAGGTCTCAAGGCTGAGGTTTTTCCAAATCCCGCAACCGGGCAGATCCGGTCCCCAATCCCAGCCGAAACTGCACGGCTCCTTGCGCACCCAGGCGCGGCCCTGGACCCATTTGGCCGGCGCCTGGTCACCCTCGTGCTGCTTGATATAAGTAAACGGCGACTGAAATGAAATCTCGATCTTGTTTTCCCCGGCGCGCAGAACGGGTTTTACGTCGAATTCCCAAAGGCGGAACATGTTGTCGGCGCGGCCGACTTCCTGGCTGTTGATTTTGACGGTGGCCAGCGTGTCCAAGCCTTCGCAGCGGAGCAGCACGCGGTCGTTTTTCAAAACTTCCTCCGGTACTTCGAACGCGCGCCGGTAACTCCAGTCGCTTTCGCCGACCCATTGAACGGCCTTTTCGTTGTCCCGATAAAACGGGTCGGGAATCTTTCCGGCCGCCAGCAAATCGGTGTGAACACAACCAGGTACTTTCGCCGGAATCCAATCGTCCTTGCCGACCTGCGTGACCTGCCAGTCACCGCTGAGACTCAGCCGCCGAGGAACGGGAATGGCTGCGGCCCGGCAAAGTGAAACCAGCGGTTCCCAGGCCCACGTTGCTGCGGTTGCGGTCATCGTTGTAATTAGAAATTGTCGTTTGCTGATTTTGTGTTCCATGGCACCAACTGTCGGTTCGAAGGAAATCAATGCGTTATGCCGATGAAGGGCCGACGTATCGAATCAAATCGACACCCAAAGCGCCCCTTGCAGGACCAATTACACCAATAATCCAGGTAAATCGTTTCATTTGTTTTCTAACGACACGTTACTTCCCGAATCCAGTTCGAGGACAGAGGCCTCCACAGCGTGCGCGCACGAAGGCACGACGCCGTCATGCATTATTTCCGCTCCCGTCAACGTCCGGCCTTCCTGGGGCACTGGTGCGCGGCCCGGCGCAGGATTCAATTCGTGAATTGTGTAGTGTCTCGCCGGATCAAGTCCCCGAGGATGGACTGCCATATTTCGGCCGTCGTTTAGTTGAAATACGAACACCACCGCGCGGGAATGGTCTTGAGACACAAAATCCAGCGCACCCCGATATCCCGCGTGCGGGTCTTCCAGCCGGTATAGATTGCCAAATGCCGTCACGTCCCGGATCTGTTTGTAGGCGCTGATCGCCCCGGCGCAGATCGCCTTGTCCTGTGCCGATAGCTTTGTGAGATCGAGGTCCATGCCAAACCGCGCGCTCATCGCCACGCTGCAGGCGAAGTGCATCGGCCGGTTGCCCCAATGGGTAACGTGGCTGGCCATGGCCATCGCCGGGAAGAAATACGAATAATCCCATTGCATCAGCACCCGGACCGTAGGGTCGGTGTTGTCGCTGGGCCAGAATTCCTGAAAATATTTCAACGCACCGTAATCCACGCGTCCGCCGCCGCCGGAGCAGAGCATCAGTTCGGTGTCGGGAAATGTCCTGGCCGTCTTATCCATGAGCGCGTAAAGCGCCTGGACGTAATCAATCCAAAGATCGGACTGCCGGTCCGGCGCCAGATACGGGGAACCCGGCTGCGTGAGGTAGCGGTTACAGTCCCATTTGGCATAGGTGATACCCGGCACTTCCAGGATGTTTTTAATGGTGTTCCACTCGAATTCCTGCACCGCCGGCCGCGTCAGGTCGAGGACCAGCTGATTGCGTTGGAGTTCCAATTCACGTTTCGGCTGGCGGATCACCCAGTCGGGATGTTCATGGAACAAGACGCTGTTGGGATTCACCATCTCCGGCTCCATCCAGATGCCGAAACGCAAACTGCGTTTGACGGCTTCCGCGGCCAGCGGAGCGAGACCCTTGGGAAAGCGTTGGCGATTGGGTTGCCAATCGCCAAGCCCGGCATTATCGCTGATACGCGGATATTTGTTCCCAAACCAGCCGTCATCCAACAGGAACAACTCTACTCCCATCTCCCTGGCGGGATCGAAAAGGCTGACGATGCGGTTAAAATCAAAATCGAAGCCGGTCGCTTCCCAGTTGTTCAAGAGCACCGCGCGCGTCTGGTGGCCGTCGCGCATGCCGAAATCGCGCGACCAATCGTGCAGTTTCCGGCTCATGTCCCCGAGACCCTGATCACTCCAGGTCCAAATCATCACCGGGGTAACAAAGGTCTCGTTCGGCCGTAAATGATACACAGAGGCAAACGGATTGATGCCGCACAAGGCGCGGATGCCCTGGCCATTATCGTCGAATTCACATTGAAAACTCCCCGACCACGCGAGCGAACCGGCTAGTACTTCACCACTGGTTTCGGTAGCCTTTCCATTCAGCGCGAGGATGAAGGAAGGATTCTGGAATTGGTCCGCGCGCACCCCCAGTTTCGAATCCAACACTTTCGTTCCTGGCGTAATCTGCTCGGTGATGGGATTTATCATTTCTTTGGCCCAGTCGCCAAAAGAATGCGTGAGGTAAACATTGGTCGTCAGCAGGAATGAAGTCGAAGCCAT
>JANWKE010000016.1 GCA_025451535.1 Verrucomicrobiia bacterium | reverse complement strand
GAGATGAATTTACATCGTCCATTTCCGAGAAGTCGCAAGGTTTGGTTGTTGATGAGTGTTCTTGTCTTTATTGGCACTTGGTTTCTTCCAACAGCCCGAGGAGTCTCCGGTTATATGCCGATCGGTGAAATTTGGCGTTCCTTCATTACGCGCGAGTACATCGGCTCTGCCAATGAAATACTCGTAGTGCTTGCTGTCACGACTTGCAGCTTTGCACTGGTGGCCGTGGTAGTTGGATGGCTTTTGCAGTTCCCCATTTGCATTGTTTGGAAGTATTTTCGTCGGGGCGGCAGGAAAAAGCGGTCGGCTTAACACCGCGCTGGAGCCAACGCCGATTGCCCTTTCCGCCGTCGCCCAGAAGCTATGGCAGGACAAGTGAATTTATGGACGGTTTGAGTTATACAAAGAATATCGAGCTTGTGGAGCCACTTGCCCGCTTGTCCCGTCGCAGTGGAGCAAAGACGGATCGGCGTGGCTCAACATGCTACGTCAGGCGGCTCATGAATGTCTCATCAAGAATTACCGGCGGACTTTTCTTACTGGCGTTACTGGTCAGCTTGAACGGTTGCATGACCAATGCCGCGATCGAACACGCCACCGGGACATCGAGTCGTGATTACCCCTCCGGCTCGGGCGAGTCCATACACTACGACATGCATTACCAGCCGCATCCTGCATATTATGGTTTGCTGCCACTGACGGTTCCAGCGGATATAGCGACATCCCCGATTCAGTTTGGTTTCTATTTGTGGCACAGACATAAATAAGAGTCTCACAGTACGCATGAGCTAATTAAAATCCAGCCATGACGCCTGACCAGTCGCCGGAGCCGAGCGAACAGAGGACGGAAGGCAGAGGACAGAAGACGGGTGGCCCCGCCACGCGGAATTTGGGTCGGCAGGCCGAAACGACGCGCAAGTACCGGTGTTAAAAACATACTATGAAACCGGTTGTCGTACCATTATTCGCGGCCGGCGCCTTGTTTCTGAGCGGTGGTTGCGCCACCAACCACGAGCAAGCTGCCACGAAATGGGAATATCAGGAGGCAACCAATAGCGAGGAAGCAAACCAGATGGCGGCCAAGGGGTGGATGGTGGCCGGTTTCAGCAGGTATACCGACGCCACTGGACAGCCACAAGTCAATTACATGATGAAGAGGCCAAAGCCATAATCGTGATTCTTCGGCGCGGGAAAGATAACCGGTCACCCAACCGCAACGGTCAGTGACGCGAACCAGCCGTCCCTGATATTCCATTTGTCTCTGAGCGACCCGGCTGGTTTCCGTTCGCTGCATTGGCGGGCATGACGCTCGCGCCCGGCCGCAGCTTGTCGGAAGGGACGATCCACAGCCTGCCATCAACCTCAATCAACGGAAGCACCAACGCGACGCCTGGTGAGCCGTTCAGTAAACCAGCCAGGTGCGTGACCTTGTGCGTCGTGAGCCGCCGTGCGTAATCACCCCAGACCTGATGCGCAGTAGGTGGAAGTTTGCCAAGTTCCTTGAAATACACGGATACCTTCGCACCGGCGGCCTGGGCCAGGACCGCCTGCCAACGGGTAAGCTCGCGTTTCATGTCAACAGTTGTGGCAGAGTTGGTCAGGTAAAGATCCCGAATCCCGGCGAGGTCGCGGCGCTCGACGGCCGCCTTTACCCGCGACGTAAAATCCGTGATAGCATTCGGACCGGACGCGAGCGGAACGGGTGTCCGCGGTTCCGCGGCGGCGGCGTTATCATCTCCAAAGCCGGGAGCAAATTCGATTTGTCCTGCCCGGGCAGGTACAACGGCAGAACCAAAAAGCAGCAGCGCGAAGAAAAGAATTGTCGTCTTCATCGCATCGGGCCACGACGGTTTTTGTTTTATTCCTGCGGATAAACCAGAATCCGGTCGTGCACCACCCCGATCAGATCGTTTTTCTTGCCGCCGGTCACATTCGCCACCAACGCTTCACGCGGTTCGGGCAGGGCGTCGGTGCGCCCGCGGAAGGTATGCTCTTCAAAGACCTGCCAGCGAATGGCCGGCACCAGCTTGTGCTGCCGGTTGAAATTGACGACGTCGAGATAATTCTTGGCCGTCTCCAGAAAGATCAGCTCCTTGCGCCCGTCATTGCCCAATTCCCCCGCCGACACGTCATTCAGAAAACCGTCCTTGACGGGTGTGTCATAACCGTCGAGCGCCTCCAGGTCCCAGACTTCGCCGCCCAGCGGCATCCAGGCCACGGCGTTTTGTCCCAGAAAAGCAATGCTGTGCGTGTCCGGACCGCCCAGCGACACGGATTGCAGACGGGTGAAATCGGAAACCGGCAGTTCCACGTTGCGCTTGACCTGCCAGACGCCCGCCGCATTACGCTCGCACAGCGTCAAACAGTTGTGCTCCGCGTCGAGGAGAAAAATGGAAGGGGCCGAGTTGGTGCCGTTTCGCAATGCCGTGGCGCCGACGATGCGCGAATCACTCCACGAACCGTTGATCTGGTCCTTGACGCGAAACACCCATTCCGAGCGGTTGGTGGTGCCTGCGGTTTCGGTTTCTTTTTCGAGCACCACCGCGCGCACGAAATTCTTTTGCGGCAGCAAGATTTCCGGTTTGCCATCACCGTCGATATCCACCGACGTCAGCCAGGGCCGTTCCATCGCGCCACCGGGCGGGTCCACATTTTCTTCATCAAAATTCCCGTCCGCTTTTTGCAGCAGGACCTTGATTTTTTCGTAGGGAATCAATACCACCAGATCCGGCAACCCGTCCTGATTCACATCCTGGATCGCCATCGCCACCGGATTGGAGGTGAAGGTTTCACTCAACTTTTGGGTCCGGATTTTGCCGTCCGCCGCGCGGGTCACCAGGAAACGCTGGCCGTTCTGGTCCACAATCATCGCCAGGGCCGGTTGGGCGCCGGACCGCAACGCGCCCACCGCCATCACCAGCGGCTTGCCGTCAATCGGCAGGAGCGTGGGAAACGGCAGCCGGCCGCTCTTGTCAAACTGCGTCACCCCCACCGCGTTTTCGCTCTGGCTCAGGAGAAAAATTTCCGATTTGCCGTCGGTGTTCCAATCCGCCGCCGCCAACTGGCTCACCCCGGCCAGCGCGGGAAACGTCTGCGGTTCCGCCAGCGAACCGTCCGGTTTCTGCAAATACACCGAGATTTGCCCGCTGTCCGGCTGGGCCACGAGCAAATCCGGCCGGCCATCGCCGTTGACATCGGCCCACAACACGCCGCGTTGCGCCGTATCCGTCTTGGTCAACGGCAGGATTTGAAATTGCCCCTGGCGAAAGGCGCCGGACAAAGGCTCGGCCGGTTTGCGGATGAACTGGGAAACCGCCGCCCGGCCCGAGCTCTGCGCGATGGTCACCACGTAATTTTTGGCATCCCCTTCCAGATTGTCCGCACTGTATGAGCGAATGGGCGGCGATTTGAAATAAATCTCCGGGCCCAGCTGGCCGGACGCGCTTTGCAGCCGGAAACGAAACGGCGTCGGGCTGTCCCAATCCACCAACAGCAAATCCTTCCGGCCATCGCCGTTCACGTCGACGATTTGCGCGGCCTCCGGGGTGCCGGAAAACGGGATTTTTTGCGGCTCCGCCAGCGTGTGATCTGCCAGTTGCGGCAGAAAGTACAGCGAGCCGTTGTCGCCCAGCAAAACGAGGTCCGTGCGCCCGTCGCCGTTCAAATCGCCCCCGGCCAGCGCATTGGCGTCGGTCCGTCCGTTATCAATGTGCCAGTGTTTTGGGTCGCTCCAGCCGTTGGTGCCCTGGTTGTAAACCACCTCCAGGTCCTTGCCGTCGCCGTAGAAGGCAATATCCGGCCGGCCGTCGCCGTCGAGGTCCGTCACCACCATGGCGCTGATGTGTTCATCCACGGGAATGGAATCGATGCGAAACCGCGAGCCGGGCGGCAACTGGTTGATGTCCAGCGGTTGCGATGAATCCACGGTCGCCTTGAGATTGGTTTTGCCGGTCTGGTTGTAGAGCAACATGATTTTCGAACGCAGATTGTTGGCCACAATAAGATCTTTCAAGCCGTCACCATTCAAATCCGCCGCGTGCAACAGGCCGATTTGCTGGTCAATCGGAAAGATTTCCGGGCCGCTAAACGCCAGGCCCGTCGCGGTCGTTTTGCCAAAACCACTGAAAACGAAACTGAAAAGCAAGGCCGTCAGGACGGCACACCACGAAAATTTCATGCCGCGCAACCTGCCATCTGCCGATGCGGTTGGCCAGTTTATTCGCCGATGAAATGCAACACGACGTGGCGCGCGTGCCCGTGGAGGCGGTGTTCCCACAGGTAAATCCCCTGCCAGGTGCCCAGGGCCGGCCGGCCCTGCCGCACGGGCAGGCTCAGATTCACCGTCGTGAGCGCCGTGCGGATATGCGCCGGCATATCGTCGTCACCTTCCAGCGTATGCTCGAACAACGGGTCGCCATCGGGCACGAGCCGTTTGAAAAAAGCCTCCAGATCGCGGCGCGCATCGGGGCTGGCGTTTTCCTGGATCAACAGCGAAGCCGAGGTGTGCTGCAGGTGAATCGTGAGCAGCCCTTCCTTGAATTTGTTCCGGTCCACCCAGGCCTCGACCTCGCGGGTGAATTCATGGAGACCGCGCCCGCGCGTGGCGATGGTCAGTTCGTGGGAAGCCTGAACCATTTATGATTTACGATTTATGATTTGACGCAAGCCGGGTCCACCCAATCGAAAATCATCAATCATAAATCACAAATTCATTGGGAGACGGGCGCGCCTTTTTCGGCCAGCATTTTTTCCAGAGCCGGATTGTGCGGCTGGCCGGCGGCGAGCGCCTTTTCATAATGCCAGCGCGCCAGCTCAATCATCGGCGGCTGCTGGGTGAGGTAAATCACCGCCAGATTGTTGTGGGCCGCGCCGTAACTGGGATCCAGTTGCACCGCCCGGCGCAACGCCGTTTCCGCCTGGGTGCGCAACCCTTTCTGCGCCAGCGTCACCCCCAGATAATTTTCAATGTCCGGATTTTGCGGGTCGAGCTTCGCCGCGCGGCTCAACGCGTCGAGCGCCTCGTCATATTTTGCCTCGGCGAACTGGACGCGGCCGAGGACGGTCAGGTTATAGGCGTCATTGGGACTCTGGGCCAGCGCCGCCTGGATGTGTTTGTCCGCGTCGTCCAGCTTGTTTTCCTCCAGTTCAATGGCAGCCAGATTGGCCAGGGCCAGGCCGTTGTTCTGGTCCTGCTTCAAGATTTCCTGATAATCGGCCTCGGCCTTGACGTATTCCCGGGCGGAAAAATAATTCTGCGCTTCGGCCACGAGCGACGCCGCGCCGCTGGGCAGTTCATGAACGGACTTTTTCTCCGCGTTGGGATTGGCGGTCAGTGAGGGTGTGGATTGCTTGAACAATGCCAGTTCCTCGGGCGTGTAGGGAACCGCCTGGGCTTCGTCCACCGCGATCCGCGCGCGCAAGGTATCCACCTGCTGCGCCAGGGCGTCGATTTGCGCCGCCGCGTCCCGGCCTTTGGAACCGTAAAGTTTTTTGTTCGCGTCGCCCAGCCGGGCCAGCAATTGATCGCGTTCCTGTTCGAGCTCGCGGATGCGCGCCTCGTTTTCGGCCTGGCCTGGTCCCGCCACTGCCGGTGGCGGCTGCGGCGCCCTGCCCTGCAACTGTTTCAAGCGGTTTTCCAGGGCGATTTTCTCCAGCAGGTTCACCTCCGCCGCCGATTGCAGGGTGTTAATCTGCGCCTGCGCCCGGGCCAGCTCGACCGTCGCGTTGCCGGTTCCGGTGACCGCGGCCGGGGCGGACTGGAGACTGGCCACCTGTTTCTTGAGCAGTTCATTTTCCTGGCGCAAGGCCTCGGCGGCGTCCGCGCTGGCCAGCAGCGATTGCAGGCGCGTTTGCAATGTCCGGTTCTCCCGGGCCAGCTTGCCGGCGTCCGCCGATTGGGTGGCCAGTTTCTGGCTGGCCTCGACCAGCGCCTGTTTCAACAGCTCGAAGGATTTGGCGTCCACGCCCGCCGGCGCGTTGCCGTTTCCCTGTGCCAGGCTCACCTTCAACAAATCATTTTCCTTCATCAACAAACGGAGTTGCTGCTGGACCTGGGCCAACTGGTCCGGCGACACCGCCGCCGGCTGCGCCGCCAGCGCTTCCTTGAGTTTGGATTGCAGCGTCTGGTTGTTGCTCTGCAGCCGCTTGACCTGCTCTTGCAAGGCGCCGTTTTGCGACTGCAGCGCCACGGTGGCTGCGGCCGAGGCCGAGGCCTCCACGGGCGCACCCGGTTTCGCGGGAACCGCCGCCACCGGCGGAGGTGCATTGGTAGAGGGAAGTTTGGCGGTCACCTCGGCGATTTTTTCGGCCAGATAATTCAGCCGGAAATTGACGATCCGGGGATTCCAGTCCGGAAAGACCTTTTGAAACTTTTGCAGATCGTCCTGCGCCCCGGCATAGTCCTCCAAGGCCCGGCGGGGTTCGCCCGAATTGTCGAACGCATCCCCCTGCTGGATCATGGCGTAGATGATGAGGTATTGATCATCGGGATTCCCCTGCGCGCGCGCCATCGGCGACAGCGAGAGCGTCGCGAACAGAACCGCAAACCCGGCCAGCCATTTCATACCGGCACGATACTCCAGGCGGATGTGATTTGGCAACGCCGGCGGTGGCGACTTAACCTGCCAGCTTGATTGTAATCCAAATTTTAATCCCGTGACGGGACCGATTAAGATTAAGCGTAAGATTAAGAGCAAGATTAAGACTAAAGTGCCACCAGCCGACTCCCGATTGACCTGTTCCGCCGGTTCTGCTACCTTTCCGCCGTTCGAAAAACGCGCCATGAACACCGCGCTAAATCAGCACGTGCTCGTGTTGAACCGGTTGTGGCAGGCGGTCAACGTCTGCACTGCCCGGCGCGCACTCACGTTGTTGTTTCAAGGCCACGCCCAGGTCGTTCTCGACGGCAACGACGGCTCGTTCCACACGTTTGACTTTGACGAATGGCGTGATCTATCGGAAAGCGCGCCCCAGGAAGAATCGGTTCGCGCCATTTCCTTCCGCATCCGCGTGCCGCGCATCATCCTGCTGCTCATCTATGACCGGCTGCCGAAAAAGGAAGTCAAGTTCACGCGCCATAATATTTTCGAGCGGGACAAAAACACGTGCCAATATTGCGGCCGGGTGTGCGACCGGAAGGACCTGAACCTGGACCACGTCATCCCGCGCGACCGCGGCGGGCCGACGACGTGGGAAAACATTGTTTGTTCCTGCATCGAGTGCAACACCCAGAAGGCCAACCGCACGCCGCAGGAGGCCGCGCTGCATCTCATCCGCAAACCCAAGCGGCCGAAGTGGCGGCCGTTCGTGCAGATCAACTTCAGCCTGCACCGGCACGACAGTTGGAAGCACTTCATTGACCTCGCCTACTGGAACGTCGAGCTGGGCGAAGACGTCGAGTAATTGACGATATGTGATTTACGATTTACGAGTTCATTACCTGTTCGGCCACGCGCGTAAATCGCATATCGCAAATCAAAAATATGGAGCCTTTCCACGGCGGCGGGCGACGGCATTGACAGGCCGTTGTTGGCAAAGGTAGGATGGCTCCCATGGCGTGTTCGTCTATCGGTTAGGACGCTGGATTCTCAATCCGGAAAGACGGGTTCGATTCCCGTACGCGCTACCACTGAAAGGAGTTGAGGGTTGAAAGTTGAAGGTTGAAAGCCGGGGATTGAGGGATTACAAATAGCCCGTCGTTCGACTCTCAACCCTTAACTTTCAACCAACCTATGTTCAACTTTGAAAAATTGGAAACCTGGCGCAAAGCCGTCGCCTTCGCGGACAATGTTTACCGCAGCACAAAATCGTTTCCTGATTCCGAGCGATTTGGACTGACGAGCCAATTGCGGCGGGCTGCGGTTTCAATTCCCTCAAATATAGCCGAAGGCAGCTCGCGATCTTCACGTCCAGATTTTGCCCGTTTCATTGAAATTGCGACAGGATCACTCTTTGAAGTTGTCTCCCAACTTGCCATTGCCAAAAATCAGGCCTACCTGGATGAAGTCAATCATCGGAAATTGTGTTTGTTGGCTGAAGAATTGATCCGGATGTTCAGCGGTTTGCGCAAATCATTGCACAAATCGCCCGCTTGACTTTCAACGTTCAACTTTCAACCCTCAACTGTCCCATGAACACCTTTCAAATCATCTTCACGCCGACGAGCGCCGCCGAACTAGCGCGGATGCCCAAGGAACTGCAGTTGCAGATTCTCGGCGAGTTTCGCAGCCTGCCGGAGCGGTCCTGCCGATTGCTTTCAGCATAAGTTATCAGAGATAAAACCGTGAAAATGTTCTATTGCACCGTTGCGGCAGGTGCGAGCGTTTTTCTGTT
>JANWKE010000015.1 GCA_025451535.1 Verrucomicrobiia bacterium | reverse complement strand
GGGCAGATCCGCGCCATCCTCGGTCAGTTCCCGGGGCTGACGTTCAGCGTTGAATCGTTTTTGGCCGAACGGATGGAGGAAACCCTGTCCGGTACGACCGCCGAATTCGTCGTGAACATTTTCGGCAACGACCTTGATGCGTTGGACAAAAAGGCCGGCGAAGTGCGGCAGGTCTTGTCAAAAATCCCCGGCGCGGTGGACGTGAACCTCACCACGCAGCCCGGCCTGCCGGAACTGTCCATTCGCCTGCGTCCGGAGCGCCTGCTGCAATACGGCTTCCGCCCGGTGGACGTGCTCAACGACATCGAGACAGCGTATGAGGGAACCGCCGTATCGCAAATTTACGACGGCAACCGCGTCTTCGACGTGGCGGTGATCCTGGATGAAAAAGACCGGAGCAATCCGGAGTCGATCGGTTCGTTACCGTTGCGAAACGCGCAAGGTGTCATCGTGCCGTTGCGCGAATTGGCCGACATCCAGTTGAGCAACGGCCGCTACGCGGTGATGCACGAAGGCGCGCAACGGCTGCAACAAGTCACCTGCAACGTGACGGGGCGCGACGTGGCGTCGTTCGCCGCGGAGGTGAAACGGAAAATCACCGCGCAGCTCAATTTTCCGCCGGGCATGTTCCCGGTTTACGCCGGGTCGGCCCAGGCCGAAACGCAGGCGCGGCACGATTTGTTTGTTCATTCGCTTTTGGCGGGCGCGGGCATCGTGTTGCTGCTCACGGTGTTGTTCGGTTCGGGACGCAACGTGTCGCTGATTCTGGCCAACCTGCCCTTTGCGCTGGTCGGCGGCGTACTGGCGGTGTTCGCCAGCGGCGGTTCGTTGTCAGTCGGTTCGCTGGTCGGCTTCGTCACGCTGTTCGGCATCACGCTGCGCAATTCCATCATGCTGATTTCGCACTTTGAACATCTGGTGAACGAGGAGGGCCTGACGTGGGGTCTGGAGACAGCCATCCGCGGTGCTTCGGAACGGTTGCTTCCGATTTTGATGACGGCCACCGTGACCGGTCTCGGCCTGCTGCCGCTGGCGATTGGCAGCGGGGAGGCTGGCCGCGAAATCGAAGGCCCGATGGCGATCGTGATTCTAGGGGGCCTGATTACCTCAACCGCGCTCAATCTGCTGGTGCTGCCGACCCTGGCGTTGCGATTCGGGCGATTCAAAAGCAATGGGTCGGATCAAACTGTCGCCATTGGCCGTTCCTCAAATTAAGAGGTGACTCTCTTGGCTTCCGAAAATCGACCGTCCTGTGTAGGTCATCGGCAACCGTCATTGAGGCGATTTCGATGGCCGGTAGGAAACGTTGATGCCTTCGTCCATTTCCGGCGTGGCGGCGGGGAAATTCCGGTAGCGAACTTTGCCGGAGCCGATATCGGCAGGTTTGGGTCCGGCATAAATCACGGCCAGTTCGGCCAGCGCGGTGGAATGGTCGGCGCCGAAATCGGAAAGGGCGACGAATTTGAGCCGGGTGGCTGTCACGGTTTTGGCAAAGTGAATCGTCTGCGGGTTCCACGTCGAGACCAGTTCACCGCTCGCAATCTCCTGCCAGGGTTCGTGGTCGTCGGCGATCTCGATTTTGAAGGCGCGGGTGTCGCCGGGATGGTTGCGGTCATTCTGCCGCGACATCAGCACCAGGCCGTCCATGGGCACGGGCGAGGGGAAGCGGATGTTTAACTCATGCGGGAACGAAGGCGGCGGTTCACCGCGGCGGCTTTCACCCAGGAACCAGCAGGTGTTGGGGTCGCCGTCAATCGCGGCGGCGGCATTGACGCCTTCCGCCTGGACGGTGGCGCCGAGTTTCCGCATGATGCGCGAATCAAAGTAGAGGCCGCGAAATTCGTCCAGGGACAGGGTGGTTCGGGGTTGGAAACCGCTGCCGGCCATGTAATCGAGCAATGAGCGGCGCAGTTGCCGCGCGACCGGTCGCCGGGCCAGATCGTGTTCCAGGTCCGCGGTGCAGAACATCAGTTTGCCGGCGCCGACGTTGCAGTCAAACACCACGCCGAGTTTCCAATTGCGGTTCCAGTCGTCAATCGCCTGGACAATCGGCTGCAGTTGGCGCGGCAAGTGGTCAAGATTGACGGCGCGGGCATGGCGCAGGATTTCCGTCCATTGCCAGTCACAATTGGGTTCCGTCGGAAATTCCGCGAGGGCGGGGGAATTGGTCTCGCACCACAGGCCGAGCATCCGGCTCCATCCCGGGTCCATCAGCCGGTTCCAGAAGATGGGAACGGCTGCCAGGGGCGGACTCGACCAGTCCAGGTCCGCGGGCGCGGGCAGGAAGAGCACCTTGCCATCGGCCGACAATCGGGCGGCAGCCTCCTCCCACGAGCTGGTAACCAGGATGTTTGTCGGAACCGAATCGGAGACTTGCGCCGGGTAGAGCCAGAAATTCCAGTCGTTCTGAAAAATCCTGGAAGAACCGGCGTGAGCAGGCTCAGACCCCTGGCGCCGGACGCCGTCCGATTCCGAAGATGGGAGACTGCTTGCGTTCTCTCCCACCTGAACGACCAGTTGGCATTGCCGCGGCGCGGGCAGCTTCGACAAATCCACATTGATTTGGCCGAGTTCGATGTTTTTCCCGGGCGAAATGGTGCGGGCCGGCCATTTGCCGGCGGCGTAGAGGGTTCCGGACAAATCCACGATTTTCCATGTTGGCGTTGCGTTTGCCAGCGGGCCGGCGCTGAAATTGGCAATTTCAACGGGCACGTCCAGCACCTCGGCGGTGGTGAACGTGCGTTTGGTCAGCCGGGCCAGGGGCACGACGGTGTTGCAGAATTTCCTGAACTCCTGCGGTGTGGCGTAACCTTTGGAGTCCCAGAACGTGTCCAACACCCCGACCAGCGCGGTGCCTTGCCCGACGTAATCGTGCAGGTCCAGCAATTGAAAGCCATCCAGCCCGGGCGTGCGCAGGTTGGCTTCGATTTCCTCCTTGTAACATTCGAGCTGGAACCGTCCCGACGCCCGGGCGAAGTCCTGATCCAGGTCGGACATCCCGTGCGCGGCGAGCGAGTCGCGGAAGATTTCGTAATTTCCCGGCTGCATGAAACCGGTGAACTTTTTGATGATGTCGTAATCGGGATACGCGCACCATTGGCCGACTTCATGGGCGATGACCGGCACGCTGACCCCGGCGACCGAATTGCTGAAGTCGTTTCCGAACCAGCCCCGCACCCCGCGCACGGAACGGCTGCCAATGCCTGCGACCGCCAGATAATCCGCGCGGCCGTTGATGGGTTCGCCCGGCGAATCAATCAGCGGCCAGCCGGTGTCAGGCGTGTAAAGATGGCGCGGATCCTCGGCGCGGAAGTGCTTGACCCATTGCGACAAAACCGGTTTCCAATCGCCATGCGCCTCGTTGCTCGCGGAAATCAACATGAGCGAAGGATGATTGCCGCAGGCGCGGAGGATGCGTTCGGTTTCCGCATAAAGCTGTTTCTCCATGACACCGCCCGGGGTGAAGGAATTCCACATGCCGCACTCGACTTGCAGATAAAAACCGAGTTCGTCCGCCGCCTTAAACGCGGCCTCCGGCGGACACCACGAATGAAAACGCATGTGATTCAATCCATAGTCCTGGCACGTCTGAAAAATCTTCCGCCAGGAAGTCACGTCCGTTGGCGGATAGCCGGTCAGCGGGAAATCACTGCCATCGTGGGTGCCGCGCAGATAGATGGGACGGCCGTTCAGGATGAACTGGTTTCCGGCGGTGTTGAATTCCCTCATGCCGAAGGCACCGGCGATTTCCGAATGAAATCCCTGGCCGTCGATGGTTGCCCGTAAATTATAACATTTGGGATTAAATTCCGACCACATCTCGAAGTGATTCCCCATCGGGAAAAACAGTTTCAGGTTCGTGTCGCCGGGTGCGACCACGGCCGACTGTTGTACCGGTTTAAGAGCGTTGCCGCCGAAATTTTCAGGCACGACCTGCAACCGGACCAGCGGCGCCTTTGCCGGTTTGCCCGTGCCGTTATGAAGGTAAAGGGTGACGGCGACGCCTTTATGTTCAAGATCGGGATCCAGGCGCAGGCGCTCGAGGCATACCGGATCGGACGCCTGCAATTCAATTTTTCCGATAATGCCATTCCAGGCGGCGGTGAGTGAATCGGAAACGCTGTGCGCATCGGGCCGGTACGGCAGGATCATCCGGTTGTCCACCCGGAGCGTCAAACGGTGTTTGCCCGGGGCCACCTGGCCAAAATCATATTCGTGTGGCGTGCACAGGCTGAGGTTCGTGCCGATTTCCCTGCCGTCCAGCCAGGCGGTCGTTTCCCAGTGCGGCCGTTCCAAAAACAAACCGACGCGTTTGCCTTTCCAGTCCTGTGGAATTTCGATGTCGCGTTGATACCACGCTGCGCCGAGGTAATGTCGCGGCGGCTGGCAGAGGAACGGCACCTTCACACTGCCCGCATTGGTGTCAGCGGCGTAATCCGCGCGTAAATACCAAAAACGGTCGTACAGCGTCAGCACCCATGGCGTCTGAATGCCGATGGGGTCGCCGTAACCCTGCGCTTCCAGAACGCCGGGTAACCGGATTTTGTCCGGCAGGTCTGTGTCAAACCATTGCGCTTTGCTGCCGGCATCGTCGCGGTCGGGGGCAAAACGCCACACGCCGGCGAGTGAAATGACATCGGCGGCCGGGGCCGGCCCGGTGGCCAGGCAAAACAAGGTTCCAACTGCGAGCGTGAGGAAAAGTTTGCGGTGCATCGCGCGTTTCAGTTTTGTTGCAGCCTAAACCAAAACCCTGCCTGGTTGAATCGCCAATAGTGGGTAGCCTGTCTGTAGCCGTCGCCGCGAACGTCAATTCGCTTCGACCTGCAATTTGAGCCGACTTGCGATGGCGGCTACACCGCCTGGAGCAATGCCGCAATCAAGCCATCCGTCGTGTGTTCCTTGGCTTCGAGCGCGGGTTCCAGTTTCAGGGAGCGGATGGCTTTGCTCGTTTCCGGGCCGATGGACGCCAGTTTGATTTGTGAAAATTTTTTCAACAACTTCGGCAAATCAAACCGCGCGTGGAAATGTTCCACCGTCGAGGCGCTCGTGAACGTCACCCAGTCCGCGCCCGATTCGAGCAACCGTTCTCCCATGCCCGTGTGGTCTTCCGTCTCGGCCACGGTTTTATAGACGGCGATATCATCCACGATGGCCCCCAGTTCCATCAGCGCCGCCGGCAATTCGCGGTTCGCCACCTCGGCGCGCAACAGGCACATTTTCACATTCTCGATGGATTGGTATTTGTCGAAGGCCTCGGCCAGCTTTTGCGCGGTTGCCGCCTCCGGCGTCAAATCCACCTGCAAATGCAATTCGCGCAACTTCGCCGCCGTGGCCGGGCCGACCGCCGCGATGCGCGCGCCGCCCAGGTCGCGCAGGTCCTGGAAGCGTTTGAAGAAAAGGTCAAAAAACGCCGTCACCCCGTTCGCGCTCGTAAATACCAGCCAGTCGTAAGTGTTCAATTCCAGCAGCGCGTCCACGATGCCCTGCCGGTCGTCCGGCGCCGTGATTCTAATCGTCGGCACTTCGAGGACGTCCGCCCCCAACTCCGCGAGCCGTCGGGCGAACCGGCCCGCCTGGCCCGTGCGCCGCGTCACGACAATCCTTTTGCCGGACAACGGCCGGGTCTCCGCCCAGTTCAATTTCTCGCGTAACTTGACCACGTCGCCCACAATTGTCAGCGCGGGTGGAACAATTTTTTCCTTTGCTGCCAGCGACGCAATTGTGGCCAGCGTGCCGGCGGCGGATTTTTGTCTGCCCAGCGTGCCCCATTGGACGATGGCCACCGGCGTTTCCGGGGACATGCCCTGCCCGATGAGCGATTTCGTCCAGTCGACCAGGTTGTCCGTGCCCATGAGCACGACTTTCGTGCCGGGAATTTTGGCGATTTGTTCGTAACGCAGGGCCGTGGCCGCGTCCGCCGAATCGCTATGGCCGGTGAATACGGTGAAACTGGAGCAATGCTCGCGGTGGGTGAGGGGAATGCCGGCGTAATTCGGCGCCGCCACGATGGACGACACGCCGGGGACGACTTCGAACGGAATTTTTGCCGTTGCCAGCGCCTCGGCCTCCTCGCCGCCCCGGCCAAAAATGTAGGGATCACCGCCCTTGAGCCGCACGACACATTTGCCATCGCGGGCTTTGGCGATGAGCAGGGCGATAATTTCCTCCTGCGGCATGGTCATGTTTTTGCCGCGGGCGATGAGTTCGGCGGACGGCGGCGCCAGGCGGAGCAGCTCCGGATTGACGAGCGCATCGTACAGCACCACGTCGGCGCGCCGGAGCAATTCCGCGCCGCGCAACGTGAGCAAGCCCGCGTCGCCCGGTCCGGCCCCGACCAGATATACCGCGCCTTTGGATTTCACGCCGACAGTTTATGCGAATGGCGGAAACGGGCAATGAAAGAGGATGACCCATAGCGGCGCGTCGGCAGAACGCCGCAAATTCTTGGAAATCGAAAAGTGCGCCTTTCTCCCGAGAGCCGCTATGCCGGCGCATTAGATTTCAAGTGCCCGGTTCAGGTGACACCGCAGTTGGAGGATGGAAGAAGAAGACAGAACTCCGGGTTAAAGGTCTTGAATCAGGCGGCGGACTTCGTCGTGATTGCCGACGAAAAAGAATTCCAGCGCACCTGCGTTTTGACGAAACAACAGGCGCAGCTTTAATCCGGCCCGGCATTCAAAGACATTCTTTCGCAACCGCCGGATGGAGATGCCGGTGTGAGCATGGGGATGGCCAAAACCATCGGGAATGATTTGAAGCGCTGCTTCCACACGGGCAAAGTCCGCATCACTCAAATGTTTAAGCGCCTGGCGAAAGCGTGGGCCCAGCAAAATGGCGGGTCTAGTCACGCTTCAATTTTCCCGTAAAGGGTTTGAGCCGGCCAGCCTTGCGATCGGCGTCCAATTCCCGGTTTACCTTTTCCGCAAACCGGTCCAATGCCGCGCCCGTGACGCCGTATTCGTGCTCGGCGTAGTCTTCCGAATAAACTTTGACGGGCCGGAAGGCGACGATTTCGCCGTCAATCATCACGCCGACATCCTCGCCTTTCAACGTTCGCTTGAGCCAGGCGCCCAGATTTTGCCGGGCCGCCGTCACTGTAAGAGTTTTCATAAAGACATTTTAATGTCTTTTAAAAAACTGTCAAGTGCGCATCCGGTTTATGTCGACCGCGCATCGGGCAATGAAAGAGGAGGAGCTATGCGGCCTGTTTAGGTAATAGGCCGATAGACAAACAACTCACTGAGGTGGCGCATGAAACCTCCGGCAAAGATGGCGAATCAATCGAATGAGACACCAAGTGAAAAGTCCAGCCGCTACAAGAAGGGAAAGCTCAGCGCGCCACTGTTCGCGAATATCAGCCCAATAATCTGGCTGCATCAAAATGCGTCCTGGACGCTGATAAGCAACCGCACCGCTGGAATCTCTAACAGGCTTAATCGCGGCGAACGGTTCCAACAGCATCATACCATTCAGCAGTGCTAAGACTCCCACAATGAAAAGGACTGTGGTTTTAATCCTGTGCATGCTAATTGACCTAACAGATAATCGATGGCTTCTTTTGCCGCCTATCCTGTTGCATGGAAACGACCCTATTCCTGTGCTGGTGGATTGTCCAACGGTTTTGGCAGTCGCGGATGCGGAGCGCGGATTGTCCTCAATCCGCAGTCCCGATTCTGAGTCGGGACGAGTCGGGACAACTCGCGCTCCGCTTTTGAAGTTTGACACCGCTCGATTTTGGCATCCTGGCAAAGGACGCGGGTACTGTTCCGCAGGAACCATTGGTGATAACACGGCATTTCAATGCCCGGACAAGGTGCAAATGGTTTCGAGTCCCGCAGGGACGGCTGAAGCGAGACGGAAATTTTCAGCCGTCCCTCCGGGACTTGACCGATAACAAACCCAATTCCCGACGTTGAAACGCCGGGCTATTGTCAGAAATCCCTTCGGGATGGTTCTCCACCTTTTATCCCGACGTTTCAATCGCGGGGGCCGTTTCCTGCAATTCCTCCAATCGTTTGCCGGAAGTTTCCTTGCCGGTCACCCATAGTGCCATCGCCGCCAGCAACAACGGCGTGGCCAGCGACAGGGCCGGGATGGCCAGGCCGGGAAAGGCAGTCATGATGAGGGCCACCGCAGACGGTCCCACGACCCCGCCGACTTTGCTGCTGCTCGCCGTCACCCCGCCGCCGCTGGCGCGGAGTTTGGTGGGATAGAGTTCAACGCTGTAAGGCGACAGCATGGCAATCATCCCGCTCAAGCCGATCAACAGCAGCACGGTCATCAGACTGAACAATGCCGGATTGACACCCGGTTTGAAGACGGCGAAACCGGAGAGCACCGCCGCCGTGCCAACCGCGAAGAGGATCATCGTCCGTTTGCTGCTCCAGAACCCATACAACCATGCCACGAGAAGACATCCCGGCACGGCAAACAACGCCGATTTGGCCAGCAGCCGGTTGGCGATTTTGCCGTCCATGTGCAGGAAATCCCGCAGGATGCTGGGTAGCCAGGTCAGAAATCCCCAGTTCACCAGTCCCCAGGCCACGCCATAAAAACAGACGGTCAAGGTGAGCACGGCGTAAGGTTTATGGAACAATTGTTTGAACTCAGTGGCGTGACTCGTTGTTTCTGCTTTGGCATCGCTTGGAGCCGGAACCAGTTCGATGCCGAACCGGTCGAGATTGTGTTTTGCCTCGGCCACGTGGCCCTCGTGCAAGAGGAAACGCGGCGATTCTGGAATAAAACGGCTCAAAAGGACGACGAGCAAACCGGTGGGCAGGTTTAGCAGCCAGAGAATGCGCCAACTGAAAATCGGTTCCAACCACGCCGCCGCACCGCTCGCCGCGAGGTAGCCGCCCGCAGTGCCGAGTCCGCCCATGAGCACGGACAACCAGCCGCGGTGCCGCGCGGGGGTCATTTCAGCCAGCAGTGCGAACACGATGGGCAGCAAACCACCCGCCGACAGGCCCATGATAAAACACATGCAAAGGTTCCACTCAAAGGTCGGCATGGTGCCGCAAATGCACGTGCTGATGAAAATCAAGGCGGCCAGCAGAATCGAACCCCGCCGACCGAAGCGATCGGCCAGGATGCCCCAAAGCACGGAACCGGCGGTTGTGCCGATCATGGCCGACAAGGCCAGCAGCGAGGCCGTCGAGGCGGTGATGCCGTACTCCCGCCGCATCCCCGGCATGACGAATCCCAACGTGGCCGGCTTCATCACGTCTACCACCAGCGCCAGACAGAGGACGATGACCAATTGCCAATGCGCCCAGCTTAACCGCGCATTGTCCAGGGTGTGCAATTGATACGCGCCGCTGAGATTCTTTGCCTTCTCGTTCCGGGCGGGAAACAGACCGTACGTAGTCATACCAATGCCGGTGACGATGAGGCCCATGCCGCACAACATCAGTTTCGACATCGGCATGGAACTCATCATGAAATGCATGTTCCGCGCCGCGATGAAGTCGGGCAGGTGAAAGCCGACACCGGTCACGATGGCGGCCGTGCCCAGCCAGAACGCCAGCGAGTGGTAAATGGTGACGCGGCCTGCCAGTTTCATCGGGCGCGGAGTTTAGGAACGCCGGCTAATGAATGCAAACAGAGTTTCTCAACGTGAAACCGTGAAGGTTTAAAATCGTTGATTATACGGAAACAGCCGGGGCGAGAATTATGTGGCTGGCCACAAATGGTCAACGATGAACTCACTCTCCTCCACTGAGTGGAGGAGAAGGGCGGGGAGAGGAGGCACCTTCCAAAAATGATTTGACGAGACCCTCTTTTCGGCTCACTCCCCGCTCGTGCCTCGCGGGGAGAGAGTGCGAGCCGCTTACGGTTTCAGTTGTTCCTCGGCCTTTTTGATGTCGGCGAGGGTGCCGGTTTGGAACCAGCGGCCATGGTGCGGCAGGCAGAACAAACGGTTTTGCGCGAGCGCCTGGCGCCAGAGGATTTTCACGGAGAATTTTCCGCCGGGCGCGCCGCCCAGGACGCGCGGATGAAAAATGCCGACCCCGGCGATGATGTAAGGTGCTTCCGCTGAATTCCATTCGATGGTGTTTTCGCGTTTCACGAAAAGATGGTCTTCGCCCTTGTCATACCCAATGGCCTTGGACCTGGGTTGCGCGAGGAGCAGAAAATCCATTTTCGCGCTGTCCCAATGACGCGCCAGCCGATCCAGGGCACTTTCATTTTCGTCCGTCCAGATGATGTCGCTGTTAATGACGAAAACCGGTTCGTCACCGAGCAACGGTTGTGCCTTCTTCAAGCCGCCGCCGGTTTCGAGCGGCTCGGCTTCCTCGGACAACCGGACGGTCAGATTTTTGCAGCCCGCCAGCCACGCCGTCAGTTGTTCCTTGAGATGCGAGACGTTGATGACGACTGCCTTGATGCCGTAGGCCTGCAACCGGTCGAGTGCGTATTGCATCATCGGTTTGCCCGCGACAGGCACCAGAGGCTTGGGCAGACGGTCGGTCAGGGGTTTCAGCCGCGTGCCATAGCCCGCGGCCAGCACCATCGCTTTTCTGATTTTTCGCATCTGTCTTCGTTTCGTTTCACATGTTTAAGACCGGGCCGGGCGCCCTGAAACCGTGGCGGCGTCCCGGTAGAGCGCCGCAAACTTAAGGAGAATAAGGAATGCGGCTTTCTCCCCGAAAGCCGCTACGTTCTCTTTGCAAAGGCTGCATAGTCATCAAACCATCGTCTCACTCCGGCCAGCATGGGATGGCGCAGTGCCTTTTGCAGCGACCGCTCCACGCGCGGGGACTGAAGCTGCTTATAATCGTGCTTCCCTTCGTGCCGGCTCAGTCGTTCGAAGATGGCGAGCACCCGCGTGTGCCGCAACGCTGCCAGAATGGCCAGGGACGTTTCAAAAACGTCCCGGTCCAGCGCCGGGAATTTTGCCAGATAACGGTTAATCATCCTTTCCTGCAAATCATCCGGGATATCATGCCGCGCATCTTCGAGCAGTGAGACCAGGTCGTAGGTGACCGGGCCCTGATACGCGTCCTGAAAATCGAGCAGCCCGACCAGTTGGACGCCCGTGCGCTCGGGCAGCAACATCAGGTTGGCTGCATGATAATCGCGCAGCAACAATGAAGCCGGCACCCGATGCGCCATCGGCAGTACTTCGCGCCAGGCGGTTCTGAATTCTTCGCGGCCGATTTCGGAAATGCCCGGTGTGCGCCAGTCCAGAAACAGTTCGATGTCTTCGAGCATTTTTTCCGGATGATAGGTACGCAAACCGTCGGGAACGGCCCGGGTCTGTTGGTGCAAAGCAATCAGGACATCGGTCGCCAGGGTAAAGAGCTTCCCGGGTTCCGCTCCGCCATCCAGCAATTGCGCGAAAGTGGCGTCGCCAAAATCCTCCAGCAACAGCAGGCCTTTGGCCACGTCGCGCGCCAGAATGGCCGGTGCGCTGAAGCCGAGCCGGAGCAGGTGCTCGTCCATCCGGACGAACGGGGCGACCGACAACAACGCCTGCGACGCATCCATGAGCACCGCGCTTTGCCGGCCCTGGCGCAGGCGGAAATATTTCCGGGTGGAGGCATCGCCGGTGAGCGGCATGGCGACGGTGTCCCAACCGGCGGAGTCGAGAAACACGCGGGTTTTGTCGGTCAGAGTTGTGTCAGCCACGGGTGACAGGAATTAGCATGAACGTTGCCAGGAGGCGATAAAAAAGCCGGCGGAGCGCGGCTGTCTCAGCCGCAGCACTTTCGCAGGCACAAAGCCTTCGGATTTTCAAGGCACCTTCGACTGCCGGGTTGCTGCGGGTGGAACACCCGCGGCCCGTTTCGACGGTTAGGGCTTTTCAAATCGACCGGTTTATGCTACAGAGGTGGCGAACGAAAGAACGTCATGCTCGAACTTGCGCTCGAAAAATATCCGATCTCCCTCAAGCTGCGTGACGGCACGCCGGTTACCGTGCGCCCGCTCAACCAACGGGACGAAGCCCGGCTCCACAAATTCTTTCTGGCCGTGCCCGAGGAGGAGCGGCTGTTCATCAAACAGCCGATCTTCGAGCGCAAGATGTTCCATGACTGGTGCCGCCACCCCGACTTTGAGCGCAACCTGCCGTTGTTGATGCTGCACGGGAGCAAGGTCATCGGTGAAGCGACGCTGCATCAACGGGCGGGCGGCTGGAAGCGGCACATCGGATTGATTGGCGTGTTGACGCATCCCGGTTATCGCGGGCGCGACGTGGCCAAAATCCTGGTGGAGGAACAGGTGCAAATCGCGCGGGTTCTGGGGTTGCGCAAACTGGAGACCGAACTCAACGGCGAGCGCAAGGTGGCCATCCGCGCGCTGGAAGACATCGGGTTCTCCCGGCTCATGCGCCTGGAGGATTACGTGCTCGACATGAAAGCCGTGCCGCACGACCTCATCCTGATGGGCATGAGCCTCAAGGTGGACGAGGAATACGCCGGCGTCGGCGGGTGAGGGTGGATTTATTTGCCGGCGCGTCCTGCGCGGCAGCGTGCCCGGCCGGAGGAACGGAGGACGCGGAGGACGCAGCGTTTTGCCCGGAAAAGAACCAAAGGAACGAAAACGGGAAACCGGCGGCACGTAAAACTTCGCTGACTTTGTTGGTTACGGTTGATTTTTCCCTTCCCGCCGCCAGCCCGGCATTTTGCGTTGACTTTCGATCAAGGCAATTTATAACCGTTGCCATTCAGTTAAGGACAATCATTTCATGCCTAAGGTGATTATCCATTGCGGCGCTGAACCGGCGCATGAGTTCCAGCTCAAAACGGGCGTGAACTCCGTCGGACGCGGTGACGCCAACGACCTGCAAATTCACGACCCTTCCGTTTCCACCCGGCATGCCGAAATCATCGTGGACGGAAGCGGCGTTTCGATCAAAGACCTCGGCTCCACCAACGGCACCTTTATCAACCAGGCGCCGGTGACCGAAACCACTTTGTGCGCGGGGCAATTACTTCGCCTGGGCAGTGTGGAGTTGATTTTTGAAGACGATGCGCCGGTTGCCATCGCGGCGGTTGCGCCGGTTTCCCCCATGGCCGCGTCGCCAGTCGCGCTCCCGACCGCGCAGGTTCAAACCGCCTTGTCCGCCGCGGCACCGGCCGTGGCGACGGCCCCGGCGGGGAAAACGGCATGCAAATTTCATCCCCGAACCGCGGGCGAATGGTTGTGCCGGAAGTGCAACGGGTTTTTTTGCTCCGCCTGCGTGAACATCAAGCGCACGAGTGAGGGACCCAGCGCCCTTTGCCGGAAATGCGGAACGCCCTGTGTTCCGGTCAAAGTCAAATTCGTCGCCCCGAGGGAAAAAACCATGAAGGCTTATTCGGACGGCGCGATTTTGCTCCGTTGCCTGGTCTTCGGTTTCGGCGGCGCCGTGCTGTCGGCGCTGCTCTGGACGGGGCTTTCCTGGCTGTTTGGTTTCGACATTCTCTTTATTTTTATTCCGATGGTGGCGGTGATCTGTGGCTATGCCGTGAAACTCGCCAGCCAGGACCGGCCCGGCCCGGTCTTTTCCGGGATCGCGGTCGGTTATTTCCTGTTCGGCTCGGTTCTGGGCAAAGCCGGCATGCTTGCCGTCACGCACCTGCAGATCTACACCGGCACCGTCTTGCTCACCGGCGTTCTGGGATTGGCGCTCGGCTTCTACGCAGCCTGGAAAATTGGCGGCGGGGAATAAACGCCCTTTCACAACGCCTCTACGTTCAGCCAGGCACCAACCGCAGAAACCGTAAACTTTTCCACAGAAGGGAACCAGGGGGAACCAGCACCGGGAAAAACCTCCGTTGATTTCGTTTGCTTCTGCCGTTTTTCAAGCGGGCAGGGGGGCACATCCTGTTCTCCCGGACGGGACTCGGCTACCTGCCGCCAAGCGATGGCTGATGCCCGTGTGGGCGGTAAATAAGCAAAAGAACTGGCATGGGATATGCACTTGAATGGCCGTCATGAACATACGCACCAGCCGGCAAAGACACATACTGATCGTGGATGACGAATCTCTCGTCCGCAAGAGCGTCCAGATCCTTCTTCAGGGCGACGGTTATATCGTCGCCCAGGCCAGGAGTGGTGCCGAGGCGCTGGCGCTGTTCGAGCCAGGGAAGTTCGACATGATTTTTACCGACTACCTGATGCCGGAAATGCGAGGCGATAAACTCGCTGCCGCCATCAAGCAACTCTCACCCACCCAGCCGGTCGTGATGATTACGGCCTTTCCGGAAAAACTTCAGTCTTCCGAGTGCCCCCTCGGTGGCGTGGATTCCTTCATCTGCAAACCTTTTGAACTGGAGGCCCTGCGGACGGCGATCGCCCGATACGCGCCCGCCCCGAGCCCGGATTCTACCGGTCAATAGCAGCCTCCAGGCTTCTTTTCCGTTTCGTAGTGGAACCGATACCGGTCACGGTCTCCCCTTCGCCTGCTCCAAGGCCTCGTCGTGTCCCAGGGCCACGGCGGCCCGGATGCGCTTCTGTTCGATGGTAAAGGAACCCACCGGCAGCGGCCGGAGCGGGCTGAATACCTGAATGCGCACGCCTGCCGGCGGATGCTTCATCAGTTCCAGCGCGTCGTTGTAATTCACATTTTGCCGGGCCGTCCAGGCCTGGGCCACCCTGGGGAATTCCGGGTAGGCCACCCGTCCCAACCAGTGCGGTATTGGCTTGAGCCGGAAGGTCAATTTGTGCGTGAGCACCACGGTAATATCCGTTGCGCCATCCTCAATCGCGCGCCGGACGGGGATGGGATCCGCTATCCCGCCGTCGGCGAACGGATGGCCGTCCACAAAATAAAACCCGCGCGTCGCCAGGGCCAGGGAGGCCGTCGCACGCAGGGCGGCAAAGACGCGGTCGTCGCAAGCGTGGAAGTAAACCGGCCGGCCGGTATGACAATCCGTCAACACGATGAAAAAGCGGGTGGGTGCCTTTTGCAGCGCTTCGACCGAAAGCGGAACGTGCTGCCGGATGACATGATCCACCAGGTATGCCAGATCAACGAAGGGTTTATGGTGGAGAAAATTGGTTCGGCGGACCACCTTGCTGGCCAGTTCGCGCCAGATGGTCAGACCCGGTTCCCACAGGCCGGCGACAAAATAAGCCGCCGTACACGCGCCGGACGAGGCGGCATAAACCAGGTCGTACTGCCGCCGGCCGGTTTCATGCAGAAAAGCCAGCACGCCGGCCGCCCACGCTCCGCGCATGGCTCCGCCCTCCACAATCAACGCCGTCCGGCTGTTCTTCGTGTCCTGGTTGCTTTGTTGTTCAATGTTCAAACTACGAACTTCATTCCCGGCTCAACTCGTGTTCCGCCTGGAACCAATGCTCCTGGTCACACCCCGATTGCTTTCCGGTCGAAAGCCAGATTTCGTAAGCCCGCAACCCGATCTCGTCGTGGGACGGAGCCGCTTTCGCCTTTGCGGGCCTGGTCAAAGCCGCGACGGGAGCCGCAGCCGGGGTTGATTTCGCGAGTCCCGGTCGGGAAGGACCGGAGAACTGGGTCCTGCTTGTGTTTGCTGTCATGATCATGTTCTTTCTGGACCTGCCTTGGTCTGTGTTCCGGGCTGCTGCTGCGGCCCGGATTGGCAGCGCAGGGAATAAGAGGAGAAGGAAAACCCCGGACAAGGGGCAGTCAGACACCTAATAAACAATGCTCCGTCAACAATTAAATCTTACACATGGACCCGGAGGGTACAAGCGATATCGGAAAAAATCGTGTGTCCCGAATTGGGCCAACTTCCAGCCAGCCTGGAAGTTAATCCAACCGCAAAAAACGCGGAAGACGCGAAAACGTTTTAGCCGCAGATTACGCGGGTGAACGCAAAGTTTATTTTTGACTTCTGAATTCCGTCCTCTGACTTCCGGGTTCCGACCTCCGATCTCCGACCCCGGTCTTCTGTCTTCTGATATCCACTTGTTACTTTTAATCCTCGACCCTTGTCTCTCGACTGCCGCTGGCTGACAGCCGGTTTCGACCCGGCCTTTTTGCTTTCCAAAAGCATGGATGCGCCGTATGGGAAAGGTTATGAAAGTGCGTCTGGCCTCCCTGATGGTTGTGACGCTGGTGTCCGCCCCCGTCCGGGCCACTGACTTTGAATTCGCGGTGATCGGCGATACGCGTCCGCGTTTTGAGAGCGAGAGCTTCCGGCCGTTCGAAAGTTTGATTGCGAAGATCAACGAACTGAAGCCGGCCCTGGTCATCAACCTGGGCGACCTGATTTACGGTTACGGTACCACCACCAAGGAGAAGCAGTGGGACAAATACCAGGCGGTCGTCCAGGCCATCCGGGTTCCCTACCACCAGCTGCCCGGAAACCATGATACGCATTCGAAAGAGGCCCGGAAAATATACGGGGAACGTTTCGGAAAATTCTATCAGTCCTTCGATTACGGTGATTGCCATTTTGTATTGCTGGACAACACCGAGCAGGAACGCTGGGGTTACCTGGGCCCGGCCCAGCTCGCATGGCTTCGCAACGATCTCAAGGAAAACCGCGCCGCTTCGGTCTTCGTCTTTCTCCATTTCCCCGTGTGGGACCCGGAGCGGGTCACACCGGAGTACTATGAGTTCTGGGCCAACACCCTCCACCCGCTCTTCAAAGCGTCCCGCGTGCGGGCGGTGTTCGCCGGCCATTACCATGCTTACGGGCCCAGCCGCGAATTCGACGGCATCCGCTACTTTATTACCGGCGGCGGCGGTGCCGAGTTAAGGCCCGAATACAAAAAATCCGGGGGCGAGTACCATTTTATGAAGGTCCACGTCTCCGGCGACAAATTTGATGTTCGCGTCGTCACCGGGCATGGGGAGTTGATGGATGCCGAGGCGGACGTGATGGGCGGTCTGCAATTTGCCGATCGGAACGTCTCCCGGATTGGCATCCAGCGCAACGCGCAGGACCTGAAAAACGGAGTGCCGTTGACTGTCTCCGTGGACAATCCCTACCCGGAGGCCTTGACCGGCCAGGCCGAATGGGTCGTGGACGCCAGTGCGTTCTCGGTCCAACCGCAGCGCACCTCGCTTCAGATCCCGGGGGAGGGAACCGGCCAATATCACTTCACGCTGAAGGCGCTCCAGGACACGGTTGCGCTTCAGTCCCTTCCCCGGCTGGAATTCAACGTGGCCTCGGGAGGGACCCGTCATCAATTCCGTCGCGAAGTCCGTTTTCTTCAGGAGCTGAACACCCCCCGACGGGAGACGGCGCCCGTGCTGGACGGGCAATTGGCGGATTGGTCAGGCGTTCCCGCATTAAAGCTGGATGAAGGTTCGGCACCGGGAGCGGAGCTGCGCAGCGGTTACGATGCGCGGAACCTTTACCTGGCACTCACCGTTCCCACCTTTGAAACGGCTGAAGCGAAGGAGTTGGGGTTCAGTGACGAGGTGCAAATCGGGATGGCCCGCCGCTTGAGTGACACCGATTTCGGCAGCGACCTGCTTCGGCTGGGATTCAACTCCGGCACACCGGAAGCCGTGGACCGAACGCCGGGGCCAAAGACCGGCGCGGTGCTTCCGGGCGCGAAGAGTGTTTGTCGCACGGAGGGTCATCAGACCATTTACGAAATCGCCATCCCGCTCCGGCTGCTTAAAAATCTCAAGGCCGCGGCCGGCGGCCGTTTGATCCTCGACCTGTCGTTCCCGGTGCCGGACGACGGCATCGGGGCCAAAGAACCTGCCGACCCGG
>JANWKE010000014.1 GCA_025451535.1 Verrucomicrobiia bacterium | reverse complement strand
GCCGAAAGACTGGCTTGTCCCAAGACGCCCGCGCGACCAAACGGCACACCGCTGCACTCCGCCCTGGTTGCCGCTCCACTCCGGCAGCCGGGTTTCGTCACATCGCCAAATTGGATGGCGCGAAAACTTAATCCGCGCTTTCCGCCGCCTGACGCAAGGCAAGAAACGCCTCTTTCAAGCCCTGGCTGACGGCGCTGTCCGGCTCATGGAGAACAAGAGTTTGGTATTGGTCGAGGAAATCCTTCCGCAGCCGATGGAATAGATGCAGGAAATGGCGCAGGAATCCGATGCAATCAAGAATCGCGATTTCGACGCCGCCCGTCTCGTCATACTTGGAGCGGGCATAATCACGAACATCTTCAGAAACAGGCTCAGTGGTGATAAAAATGTAATTTTGGACGTGCTTCCCTTGCGCGGCAATCTTCTGGAGTGCGCGATCAATGTCGCCATTCGACACAGCCTTGTTCTTCATCTCATAACTCGTCACGACTCTATCATCGCCTAGGATCGTGATTTGAACGTCCCCGACCGCGCCGGTTTGCTCGTCGGCGGCATTGTGGCCGGTGAGATTGAGTACGCGCTCGCCAAGCCGCGTTTTCACGGCTTCGTAGGCGGCGGCGACTATCAACACAAGCAACCGGCTTGAACCTTTGCAGCGTAAATGCTGCTCGACCAAATTTACTGTGTCCTCGGATGATAACGGCAGGGCATCCGCCACGCGGCCAACGCCGGACAAAAGCGTCTTGAGCCGCGCCTTACGCGCGTCACGGTCCAGCAACAGCAACCGGATGGATTCGTTCAGAACGTCCTGTGCCGAGGCTCGACCTGCATGAACATCGTCGAGAAGTTTCAAGGCGCTCTCATACATCACCATCGGACGCCCGACCAAAACAACTTTCGTCGTCAGCGTCTGGTCCATGTTGCGCAATGTCGGCGTGAGAAAAGCCGTCGTCGAATTGCAGGGCAGATTGTGTTTTGTGATGAAACCGCCAATGAATTGCTCATCATAACTGCGACCGGAGAAACAATCCTTGCTGCCGATTTTTGTGTAGGGCTTGCGCGGATCAATTTTCGGGTCATGCACCTTTGCCAACATGCAGGCCATGAGCAGCCGTGCCCCGGCGCGATTGCTTGGGCAATTCACAACCGAAAGAACCCGCGCCGCAATTTTTTCGTCGTGAATAAACGAATGGCCGATATTCGCCTGCGCGCGTTTGAGTGAATCCTCAAGCAGCTTGGAACAATTCTCCATGTATGTGGCTGCCGTTGTGTTTGATTTTGTGCGGGTCGTAATTTGTCCAGAGCACTTCCACGCGCTTATCCTTGGTGGAATGGTTCGTGCGTTCGGGCGAAACCGTCTTGTGCCATTTTGTAGCGGGATAAAATTTTTCGAGAATGGGTGCCTGATAATTTGAAAACGCGACCATGCCTTGAACCGAATTCAAAACATCCGCGAGTTCCCAGTGTTGCGTGTCGGTCATTTCAAATTCGTAAGCCTTCGAGTCGCCGCGCGTGGAATGGACATAAGGCGGGTCGCAGTAAAACAGCGTGCCCGGTGAATCGTAGAGTCGGATGATGTCTGCGGCCGGACGATTTTCGATTTGAACACGAAGCAGCCGCTCCGCCACCGCCGGCAAATCCTCCACCGCGCCGAGCCACCGGCTGATAACGCCGCTCATGCCGGCGCGACTGGTGTTTTTGCAATTCGCCCAGCGGCCAACCGTGGCTGTCTGCGCCAGACCCGTGCGCACTTGCCGGGCGCGGACATAAAACCGCCGGGCGCGTTCCAGCGCCGACAAGTCGGGACTGACTTCGCAGGCCAGCGCAAATTCCTCGCGTGCGAACGGAGTCAGACCGATGGCCTCAATCAACTGTTCCTTTTCTTCGCGAAGAACGCGGAAGAAATTCACCACCTCGCCATCAAGATCGTTGAACGTTTCTACCGGCGACGGGTCGCGATTGAGCAGCACCGCGCCTGAGCCAGCGAATGGCTCGCAATAATGATGACAAGCAGGCAGCAGCGGAAGCAGCCAGTCGAGGTGCGAGAATTTTCCGCCATACCACCCGAACGGGATAAGTTTCTTTTTCTCCGACAGCCGCGCAATTGGCGGGGGAGCGGTTCGCCCATGCCCCAAAGAATTACCGTTGACGCGATACGGAGTCGCATCTTCACGCAAAGCGCCAACGCTGTTTGGTTGGCGTTTGGCTTTGCTGATTCGTCTGGCTTTTTTGGGCATTTGTTCTGCGCTCGCGGAATAATATCAAATCCACCGCTGGCATGGATGGATAATGGCGCATCGGCTTCATTCGGGCAATGCGATTTCTCGTAGCTATGCTCGAAGCCGCCCGCGTCAAGCGGGCAGACGGCTTGAGTTTAATTTAGTCTTATTTAGCGCCCAGTGTCTCATTGATGCGCCTAAACAAAGTTTCGAAACGATCCAAGGTCCCAGGACTTAACGTTGGTAAAAATGAATCGCGCTGCCTCAGTAATACATCTGCCGGGCGGCCGTGGTCGAATCTGTCTTGCTTGTTGTGCCGGGCGATTCGCGTCACGATTGCGTCATTGCCAACCAAGTCAGCCTCTGTGAGGGAAACGATGAAAGCCTGATTATACAACCTTAAATATTCAGATGGCTCAAATAAATCCTCCGTGTCAGCGCATTTTTTCCCAATGATATCACCGACCGCTATGATTCGATTCCTCGCGAGGATACCCTGATCAACCAGCTTAACCAGTCGTTGATTTCCTTCCCTACGCGAGTCGAGAAGCACGGTCACTTCAAGGTGATTTCCCAACAAGGCGACGAAGGAAGGAATCAAATCCGCACCACCAACCGGAACAAGCGACCATCTATCATCAAGACCTGTTCGTTTGTTCGCGGTTAGATGCGTGGACAATAATAGCAGATAGGTGTAATCCGACGTTCCTTCGATGACAAGATTGTGAGGCGCAATAAACAGGTGCTGGGCTAAATCATAGCCAAGAGCGCCTTGAAGAGGGAATATAGTATCTTTGTCCGTTGCTAAAACATCCGATGTAATTCGGGACCCAATTTCGCGCCCCTTGTCCTCGACAAGACGTGCACGCTCAAGCTTCTCTGGCTGAATTAAGAACGGTGAATGTGTTGAATAAATGACTTGGCATTTTTGGGAGAGTCTTTCCTCAATAAAACGGAGGAAATCTTTTTGAGCGCGGGCATGCAGGCCAAGTCCGGGCTCATCAAGCAGGATTATTATAGGTTTCGCGCTGTGTTCAAATTCCGAGAAAGCAGCCAGGAACGAGAAAAACCAGCGGAAACCAGTTGATCGCTGATCAAATGGCAACGATAGAAGGTGTCTGTCATCCCAAAGCCTTATTTTTAGCTCATCCAAAACCGACTGTTGCCCAGAATATCCCGGCGTGGTGCTCTGAACCGTTTTCTGGGTAATGTCGATCATCACTCTAAGTTCAGAATTGGTGGTCCAATATTTCAGAACGTCATGCGTAATTGAATTGGCGACATTTTCTAACTCGCGCTTTCTGACTTCATAATCAGCATTTAGCAAATATTCTGATTCTGCTCCTGCAAGTTTTAATAGAGCGCGTGCCGTAGATTCGTCCTCGGTGAGGGCCTCGGTTTTTTTTGCGAGCAATTCGCTGATCTTAATTGAACCAGGAAGCGAACTGTATTCGTCAAAATAAAAGAATTGTGGAGTCTGTTGCCACAGGAACGCTAATACAGCCGCCCGGACATTCGTTTCTTTGCCTAGCACAGTCGCTTTAGCCCCCGTTAATGAAGCGCTAGCAGCTTTTGCGTGTTCACCAGCCTCTTTCGTCAGCTTCTCTATGAGCTGATCGATGTCAGCCAATGTCACGGCTTTTTGGGAAGCTTCTTGAAAATCTGCCGGCATTTTGACCTGATTAACTATATGACGGATAGCAATTGTCTCGTCTATACCGTGGGAAACCCATATGAATCCATCGCCGTAATTTCGAGCATACGTAAATCTCTTTGATGTCAGAATTCCAGTGCCAAATCGCGCTTCAAACACTGAAAGATCCTTTGCCTCAACTTCAAAGGTTACTCGAATTGGCTGGACTTGCTTCAAGTCACGTCCTTCGCGCCGGTGCTGCTTTTCGAGCCAAGCCGGATAATGCTGTTGAACGTCGAACTTACGTTGACGAGCTGGATCGGCTCTATACAACGCATTTAGGAAGGCAGTCTTGCCAGATTCGTTCTTACCAACGATGCAAGTAATTGAAGGGTCAATTTGAACCGGCGTTGAGTCCAAAATGCTTTTAAAGTTCTGAACCTGGACTTCAACGAGTTTCATATATTTGGTTATTGTTTCGCCCGATTCCACCGCAGAATGGAGTGGTTAAAAAATTGTCTTCCCCTAGCAACAACCCGTCAAGTTAAAAATGCGCTGCGCCTTCAGCGCATTGAGAACGATTCCCCGGCGCAGGTCCGTGCTGTAAGCCGCATTTTAACTCCGCGCCGTCAGACCGGTTGAAAATCTCCGCGAATCGCTCCTCTCCGAAAATTAAAGCTCGCTCCATTCCGCGACCCCGCTCCGATTTCCAACCGGCCTGACGACGCCCCCAAATTTGCCGGAGACTGCGGAAAGTTGTCACTCCCGCGAAAAATACCCGGGCGCGTCCGTGGCAATCTTCCACAGACTCCGGACAGGATTCAAAACAGGAGACGGAATGTTGGGTTGTTGTCTTCGCCTTTTTTTCGCCCGCCATCACCCCCCGCCCGTTTGCTGCTCACTGGTCCGACACCGAGCCGATATTTAGGAGCGAGATCAAAAACCGCGCCAGCGTCTTCCCTTTTGCCCTTTCGCCACTGTCACGGTTTTAGCTTTCGCTTGGTTCGTTAATGCGCTGCCGCGCCCGGCTCGCTGTCTCCCCATCAGTGAAGCGAGCAGCAAACGGCAGGGTGACGAACAGCGGTTTCAAAAAAAAGCTATGAAAACAACAAATCAAATTGAAGCGTCAGCTCCGGCGAATGTCCGGCCATCGTCGGTTTCAAAATCCACCAAGGCGCTGCCGGATTTCGTTAGGCATTGCACCAATCGCAGATTGTCCACCGAATCGGTTTTGAACTATTTGCGGACACGGTTGCCGAGGCAATACGAAGTCGCCGAGGTTGTCGGCAAATGGGTTTGGCTGGATGTCTCGCCTGCCCGCAGGCCCGGTCTGGCAAGTTTGCTTTGGGCTTTGGGTTTCCATTGGAATCAGCGTCGCAGCCTCTGGCAGCATCCGTGCGGTAGCTTCAACCCTTTCGGCGTCCATCCCGCCGACCCGCGCCTCAAGTATCACTCTTACTTTCCTGCCGACATTCAACCCGCTTGAACCGAAACCCGCCATGAACATTTCGCCTATTTCGGTATTGCCACTGTCAGTCGAACTGTCAGTAAAAGTTGCCGCCGGTTACGGCAAATTCCAGCGGTTTCACCCGAATAGTCTTTGATTTTACAAGCAATTTGCTAATTTACCTTTAATGGAATCAATGCAACAGACCGTGTCCATCCGTGGTCAAAACCTCGGCGAGGGCAGCGACGGTTTTTGCCAGTTGCGCCCTGGTAATGGTCAATGGCGGGGTGAAGCTGATGACGTTGGCGTGCTCGCCTTCCGGCAAAAGAATGAAACCCTGGCGCAACATTTTTTTGATGACCCGCATCGTGACTTCGCTTGCCGGCTTGCCATCGGGCAATTGCAATTCGACGCCCGCCATTAAGCCCAAACCGCGAGCGGAAATGCGGAATGCGGAGTGCGGAATGCGGAGAGAACCCAGCGCACTCAGCAAAAATTCGCCAAGCCCGGCGCTCCGTTGGCAGAGGTTAAGCCGTTGGATTTCGGCGATTTGCGCCAGTGCCATGGCGCAACCAACTGGATTTCCGAGGAACGTGCTGGTATGAATCGCCTCGCCGCGCGATTCCGGCCAGGCCACGTCCATAATGTCCGCCCGGCCAACACAGGCGGACAGCGGGAAGCCGCCGGTCAGCGCCTTGCCGAGGCAGATGAGGTCGGGCACAACGGCGCTGTGCTCGCAGGCGAACCATTTCCCGGTACGGCCGAACCCGGTGTAAATTTCGTCGAGAACCAGCAGCGCACCGTGCTCATCGCAAAGCTTGCGGAGCATCGGCAAAAATTCCTCTGGCGGGACATTGATACCACCCCGCGCCTGCACCGGCTCGACGAGGATGGCGCCAATCCGTTCGCGCCGTAAGAGCCGGCCGACGGCCCATTCGACAGCGGTCAGGTCGCCGGACTTTTCCGGGAACAAGACGAAATGCCCGAACTCGCGGAGCTGATTGTGGAACGGGCCACGGAAGAAATCGCGGTGCGTGACGTTGAGCGCGCCGTAGCCGAGTCCGTGATACGCGCCGGAAAAGGCGATGACGCCTGGTTTGCCGGTGGCGAGCATGGCCGTTTTGAGCGTGGATTCGACGGCTTCAAAACCGGAGTTGGAGAAGATTACCTTTCCGGAGGGACGAGTTGCACGAGTCCCTGATTTTGTCTGAGCCGTTGATTTTTGGGACTCGTGTAACTCGTCCTTCCGAAATCGTTCCCACCGTTCAAAAGTGATCCGGCTCAATTCGCGCGCGAGTTCGGCCTTCCGCGCGTGGGGATGCACGTCACCCATGGCATGTGGCAGGCGAGCCAGTTGCCGCTGCCCGGCTTTGACCACGCGCGGATTGGCGTGACCGGCGGTGGCCACGCCAAACGCCGCAGTCAAATCAAGATACTTCTTCCCGTTGGCGTCCCAAACGTGTACGTCCCGGGCGCGTTCCCAAACGATGGGCCAGGAACCGTCACTCTCCAAAAATAAAATGTTCCGCGATTCAAAATCACGAAGCTGTTGCAGGACTTTTTTTGTTTTGGACACGATTTATGATTTTTGATTTATGATTTATGATTTACGATTGCTAAATGTTTTTCTGCGGTCGGGACAAATCATAAATCATCAATCGTAAATTATAAATTTCTAAACCCCGCGCTGTTCCGGCGGCCAGATCACTTTGTGCATCTGAACCTGAAAGCGAACCGGCAACGCGTCGGCGATGATTTTTTCCGCCAATTCACGCCGCGAAATCGGCGCTTGTCCCGGCGGAACTTTTTTCAACGACTTATCCTGCTGCCCGGCCATCAGCGGATGCACCCACGAAACCAGCAACGGACAAATCGCAGCGAGTTCGTGCTGCGAAATTTGTTGTTTCGTCCAATCATAATCTTCCCGGGTGCCGACGACGAATTTGATTTCGTCACCGGCATTGAGGTGCTTGAGGTTTTCCCAGCGGTTGCGTTCCACTTCGCCACTGCTCGGACATTTCAAATCCACAATGCGGCGAACGCGCGGGTCCACAAGCGAAATATCGTGCGCGCCGCTGGTTTCGAGCAACACGGTAAAGCCGTCGTCGCAAAGCGATTTCATCAGCGGCAGACAACTTCTCTGGAGCAACGGTTCACCGCCGGTCAACTCGATGAGGGGAAGTTTTGAATTTTGCGTTTCGAGTTTTGAGTTGGAAAACGGTCCGGCCAGTTGCTTGATTTCCGACAAAACCTCCGGCAGCGATTTCTTTTTGCCCCCGGTGAAGGCGTAGGCGGTGTCGCAGTAGGAGCAGCGCAGATTGCAGGCCGTAAGCCGGACGAAAATACACGGCAACCCGGCAAAGGTGCTTTCCCCTTGCAGGCTTAAATAAATTTCGTTGATGACAAGCGTATCGGACATCGGCTGGCAGTGTAATGTTTTGGTTTTGAAAAGGAAACCCGGGCCGTGATCCAACCGGCAAAAATGGGAGAAAAACGTCGCCTTTTGAGCATGAAATTTGCTCTAATGCATGTGAATTACTGATGAAAACAATCCGTTGTTTGCGATTGCTGCGGTTTCTGGCGATACTTTTGGGAGGATGTCCAATGGGCTTGACTGCGCAGGCGCAGCAATTGAATGCCATCGGTGTGACGCTGCTGCGAAGCGTAATCACAAACGCGGATGGCACGGGCATCCGCATCGCTCAACCCGAAGCAAAAGGTACCAACATCCCGCCCGACTTTGAAGTCAACCCGGCGAACGGTTCAGTACAAAAACCGGTAAGTATTTTCATGTACCTGGGCACCAATGGCACCGCCACTGTCTTTCCCAACAGCGTGGGCACGGAGTCGGGTCATGCGGACTCCGTGGCCTCTTATTTTTACGGATTGCCGGGCGGGGTAGCCACCAACGTGGTGCACGTGGACAATTATGACGCGGATTATTTTTATACCAGCATTATCGCGGCGACACTCCCGCCGAACATCAACGATCCGGTCGTCAATCAAAGTTTCATTTTTGGTTACGTTCCCGCTCAGGTAACTGTTTCCCAGCAACAGCAGCTGGATTCGCAGTTTGATGATTATGCGGCCCAATACGATACGCTCTTCGTTTCCGGGGCGGGTAACGGCGGGCCCGGCAGCGGCACGGTGGCGCCCCCCTCGACGTGCTACAATGGCCTGTCCGTTGGCGCTTACGGTTATGTTAACTCGAGCATTGGCCCGACCGAGGATAATGGCCGCGCGAAACCGGATATTATTGCGCCGGCAATTGCGACGAGCTTTTCCACGCCGCAAGTAGCCGGCGCGGCGGCGGTGCTGATGCAGACGGGTTTGCGTGGTGACGGCGGGAGCAAGACCAACGCCGCCGCCGACATGCGCACGATCAAGGCATTATTGCTGAATGGAGCGGTGAAGCCTGCCGACTGGACCAACAATCCGCCATCGCCACTCGATACGCGTTACGGTGCCGGCCTATTGAACGTTTTCAATTCCTACGAGCAACTCGCCGGCGGCCAGCACGGCTACATCGCCGCGACCAGCGTTCCGTCCGGCAGCGAGCATCCGCCCAATGGCGCAACCGGCACGATTGGCGCGTTGAGCGGCTGGGATTTCAACACCAACACCAGCGGCACCAGTTCCGACGAAATAAACCATTATTATTTCAACGTCACCAACGGTTTCAGCAACGCCACCTTTGCCGCCACGGCAACGCTGGTTTGGAATCGCCAGCAGAACAAGACCGCCATCAACGATCTGGATTTGTTCTTGTACAATGCCGCCACCAGCAACCTCGTGGCGAGCAGCACCAGTCTGGTGGACAACGTTGAACACGTCTTCCTGCCGCAACTGGCATCGGGCCGCTATGACTTGCAGGTTTGGAAGGCCGGCGGAATGCCGGGCTTATCCATTGTCAGTTTTTCGGAAACCTACGCCCTGGCCTGGGTATTTTCTTCAACGCGGCTGAACGCTGCACCCTCCGGCACCAACCTGGTCCTTACCTGGCCGATTTATCCGGACGGTTTTGTGCTGGCCTCGGCGACCAGCCTGGCTGCGCCAGTCATTTGGAACACGAATTATCCGGCACCGGTAGTGGCAAACAATTTGAACCGGGTTCTGATCAGCACGACCAACGCCAGCCAATTTTTCCGCCTGCAGCCGCCGTAAGTTCAGCTTGTGCCCGGCCCGACCTGCCGGGCGCGGGACAACCTGAACGCCACAGAGAAACTGTGCATTGCCACGGGCGCAGGAAATGGCAATTATCCCGCCCATCAATTATTCAATCCATGGTCACACGCACATTTTGGGTTGTGGCAGCAGTGGGCCTGATCCTCGCTGCTCAAAAAACCTCAGCAAAGGATGAATCTTTTCCCGTCGCCATTCAGGTCCACGTAGACAAGCCGGTGGGCCGGTGGAGACCCATCTGGCGTTTCTTCGGCGCGTACGAGCCGAACTACTCCACCCGGCCGGACGGGAAGAAGCTGCTGGGCGAACTCGGCCGGCTCGCCCCGGACCAGGTCTTTTTTCGCACGCACAATCTGCTGAACACCGGCGACGGCACGCCGGCATTAAAGTGGGGTTCCACGGGCGTCTATAACGAGGACGCTCAAGGCAATCCGGTTTACCGCTGGACAATTCTGGACGGGATTTTCGACACCTGCCGCGCGAGCGGCGTGCGGCCGTATGTGGAAATCGGATTCATGCCGGAAGCGCTGTCCATCAGGCCGGAGCCGTATCAACATCACTGGACGCCAAAAGCCCGGTACAACGAGATTTACACCGGCTGGGCGTATCCACCCAAAGATTACGCAAAATGGTCGGAACTGGTTTACCAGTGGGCCAAACATGATGTGGAACGCTACGGACGTGCCGAAGTGACAAACTGGTACTGGGAAACGTGGAATGAGGCGAACATCGGCTATTGGCAAGGTACGCCGCAGGAATTTTTCCGGCTGCACGATTGTGCGGAGGCTGCCGTGAAGCGGGCGCTGCCCGAGGCAAAGGTCGGCGGGCCGGATTCGGCGGGCGGCGGCACGAGATTTTTCCGTGAGTTTCTGGAGCATTGCGCTCACGGAACCAATTTTGTCACCGGCCAGATTGGCACGCCGATTGACTTTATTTCATTTCACGCGAAAGGCGCGCCGGTTTATACGAATGACCACGTGCGGATGGGTGTGGCGAACCAGTTGCGTGACATGAATTCCGCCTTCCGGATCGTCGCGTCGTTTCCCGAATTAAAGGACAGGCCGATTGTCATCGGCGAATCCGACCCGGACGGTTGCGCCGCGTGCCAGGCGCCGCAGCTCGGCTACCGGAACCACCCGGTTTACGCCAGCTATACCGCCGAATGCCTGGCGCGCGAACTGGAACTGGCGGACAAATACGGCGTGAACCTCGAAGGCGCGCTGACGTGGGCGTTTGAATTTGAAGACCAGCCGCCGTTTGCCGGTTTTCGCACCCTGGCGAGCGACGGCATTGATTTGCCCGTGCTCAACGCCTTCCGGATGTTCAGCAAAATGGGCGGCCAACAACTGGCAACGGAATGTGATCACTCCGTCTCGCTCGACTCGATTTTGAAAAGCGGCGTCCGCTCCCAGCCGGACGTTTCGGCGCTCGCCGGTCGGGATTCCAACCGGCTGTGCGTATTGGTCTGGCATTATCACGACGATGACATGACTGGCCCGGCGGCGGCGGTGAAACTCGCGCTGGATGGTTTGCCGGTCAAAATCAAAACCGCTCAGATCCGGCATTTCCGCATTGATAACGACCACAGCAACGCCTTCACGGTGTGGCAACGGATGGGTTCACCCCTGCAACCGACGGCGGAACAATTTGTGCAACTGGAAAGGGCCGGGCAGCTTGCGGAACTGGAGCCGCCCGGAAAAATCCATGTCAAAAATGGCCGGACGGTTTTGAAATTCGATTTGCCGCGCGAAGCAGTGTCCTTGCTGGTGATCGAGTGGAGTTCGCCTCAGCCAGGCCGTTGATTCAGCGCGGAATATTTTCCGATGCGATAGCTGCCGGCGATGGCCTGCGTGACGAATTGTTTCGCGCGCTTCACGGCCTGGGGCAGATTGAACCCGCGCGCCAGATACCCGGCGATAGCGGCCGAGCAAGTGCAGCCCGTGCCGTGGGTGCGAACGCCCTTGATGAACGGCGCGCTTAAAAGCCATTCCGTCCGACCATCGAAAAAGATGTCCACGGCTTCGCGTCCCGCCGGCAAATGGCCGCCTTTAACGAGTGCTGCGCAGCCGAAGCGCGCATGCATCTGGCGGGCCGCGGCGCGCAGGTCTTTCACCGAGACCAGTTTGCGTCCGGTCAGCATTTCGGCTTCGTGCAAATTGGGTGTGACGAGCGTCGCCAGCGGCAGGAGCTTTTCCATCAAAATCTTCATCGCTTTGGGTTCCAACAATGGCGCCCCGCTGGTGGCCATTATCACCGGGTCGACCACCAGCGGGGTTCGCGGGCGGGCCGTCCGCCCGCCGAAAAATCCGGCGACGACGCGGATGTTCTCCGCCGAGAACAACATTCCGGTCTTCACCGCGGCGGGCGGCAATGCTTCAAATACGGCTTCGATTTGTTGCCGCAAAATCCGTGGTGAAACGGCTGAGACAGCGAGAACATGTTTCGGATTTTGCGCCGTCAAACAGGCAATCGCGCTGGTACCGTGAACGCCGAGCGCGGCGAAGGTTTTCAAATCCGCCTGGATACCGGCGCCACCGCCGCTATCTGAACCGGCGATGGTGAGCGCCACCGAACAATGCGTGATTCTCGGCACGTGTTTGAGTTTACCGGAATTGAAAAAAACGGCACTGAAAACAATAGCGCGCTGGATAACAAGCGAACGGCACCGATACGAAGACAATCGTTGCCCCGGAAAAAACGCAGGGGCATCGGCTTTACTTTACGCTGTGAGTTGAAGGATCAGGTTGTTCAATTCCTGGATGCGCGGCGGTTTGCCGACCACCGCATCCACTTCCGGCGCGGTCTCCCCGTCATCCTTCATCATGGTTCCCCAGCCGGTCATCATCACGATTGGCGTGCCGGGAGATTCGGCCCTGATGGTTTTGGCCACCTGGTGTCCGTCAATGTCCGGCATCCCCAGGTCCGTTATCACCATCTGGTAGGGCTGCTTTTGAAGTATGGCCGCGCGAAACATTTCCACCCCCTGTTTCCCTCCGGAAGCGGTCGTTACCTGATGATCCAGAGTTGTCAGACAATGTTTCAGCAACTCCTGTATCTGCGATTCGTCATCTATGCAAAGGATGCGCAGTGAACGGCTTTGGCCATTGCGCGACAGGGAGGTTGAAACGGTCGTTTGTGATGTTCCTTCCCGAATGGGGAAACTGAGCCGGACGCAACTCCCCTGACCAAGCGCACTTTCAATTTCGATGTCCCCATCGTGACGACGCATCATTCCGTAAACCATTGCCAGGCCCAGACCCGTTCCTCCTCGTTTGGCTTTGGTGGAGAAAAAGGGTTCCAGACAATGTTGGCGGGTTTTTTCGTCCATGCCAACGCCATTGTCCCGTACTTCAATTTGAAGCTGTCTCTCGGCAGACGCGTTTCTGCCCTGAACCGGGCGGCTGACGGAACGTGTGACCAGGGTGATGACGCCACCTTGAGGAAGGGCATCCACCGCATTGAAAATCAGGTTGATCAACGCCTCTCGTAAATCGCCCGGCTCACAAAGCAATTGCGGCAACTGGGGTTCCAATTCGCGCTGCACTTGTATGGAAATTGCCTGCCGTTGCGAGAGGTCACGCCAGCGGGGACGGGTCAATTCTATCACCTCCTCGATAATCCGGTTGATGTCCACTTTGGCCAGATCCTCCGTGTCGGAGCGGCGACGGTAGAACTCCCGCATCCGCGCAACGATATGCGCGACGTCTTCGCCCGACTGATGGATGATCTGCAGATACTGCCGTGCCGCGTCGGGCAAACTTGTCTGGGTGGCGAGCAACAATTCGGAATAGGCAACAATGGGCGACAGGGCGTTGTTAACGTCATGCGCCACGCCGCTGGCCATCTGGCCCAGGGCGCGCAGGCGTTCCTGTTGCACCACCACCTGCTGCGTGCGGCGCAGTTCGTCGTATGCCTTTTGCACGCCTTCGGTCAGGCGCACCTGGTCATAGAGGTTGCGGCATTGCTCCTCGGTGGTGAGGATTTTAACCTGTAAAGCATCCTTCTCGGATCGGACCTCGGCAATTTCCGCGCGTATTTGCTCGGCATTGTAACGGACCTCCTCCATGACCAGCACGATCATGCTGACGGCAATGAATAATTGTAGCACAGCCGCGATCAGAAAACCGGCGTTGTACAGGTCCTGGTATTCCTGGGAAAACGGATAACTTCCGAGATAAATTCCCCAGAGCAGGAAACCCAGCGACAACATGCCCGCTCCGACAAAGGGCATCCGCTTGCGCACCCGGTAAAAACAGACACCGGCGAACACGCTGCTAAGACCAATTAAAACGAAAACCGGTAGTTGAATTTGAAACTGGCTTGAAAGCAGTTCGGGACTGACAACAGTCCAGGCCAGGAGAAACAACATGAACAATCCCAGCAAGGTCTGGCGGACCGGCAAACTCAAAAAGCGCGCGCTGCCCCACAACAGAAATACCGCGGAAATGGCCACACAACATTGCCGGAGCATGAAGATCACGTTGTTGGAGACGACATCGTGCATCGTCAACCCCAGGGTCAACCACAGCGCATAAAACAGCCAGGCCGTGGTCCAGATCGCAAAGTACTCCCGCTTGGTGTAACGATTCAGATAATAAAACAACCCCACCAATACCCATACGCTGAGCAAGGATACGAACAATGTTGCCTGCAGGTATTGTTCTGAAAAATTCAAATGTACGCTCGCTAATTTCATCTTCCGCCGTCCAAAGCGCTCCAAACCCGCCAATTTCATCAGATACAGCAAGCTGCGCGCCATTTTCCTGTTCCCGGGCGGACGCCATGCCACTTTCTCTTTTGCATCTTTTCAGCCGCATTTATACTCAGGCCATGGACAAAGATCAGGTTGCGGAAATTCTGCTCGAAATCGGAACCCTGTTGGAATTGAAGGGGGAAAATCCGTTCAAGACGCGCGCCTACCAGAACGCTGCCCGCACCGTTGAAAGTTTGAGCGAACCGCTGGCAAAGATCGTTGCGGAAAAACGACTGGGTAAAATCAAGGGCATCGGCGAGGCGCTCGAACAAAAAATCACCGAGCTGGTGGAAACCGGCAAGCTCGCATACTACGACGAGCTGAAAGCCTCGATACCGTCGGGGCTGATCGAGATGCTGGAAATCCCGGGACTTGGCCCTAAAAAAATCCAGGCCCTGAACCAAAAACTCAAGGTGGATTCGGTGGAGAAATTGGAAGCGGCGTGCCGGGCGGGCAAGGTGGCGCAACTCGACGGCTTCGGTGAAAAGACGCAGGCGAATTTGCTTGAAGGCATTGAGCGCCGCCGCACCTACGCCTCAAAACACCTGTTGAGCGACACCTTGTGGGTGGCCGAACCGCTCCTGGAGGTTCTGCGTGGGCATCCGGAAGTCATCCGGTGCAGCGCGGCCGGCAGCCTGCGCCGGTTCAAGGAGGTCATCGGCGATATTGATTTGCTGGCCTCATCCAAAAAACCGGAAGACGTGATTGATTTTTTTGTGGCGCAGCCGGATGTCATCAAAATCACCGCCCAAGGCGAAACGAAAGCGAGCGTCATTGTCAAAGGGGGAATACAATGCGACCTGCGGGTGGTCAGCGACCGGGAATTCCCGTTTGCCCTCGCTTACTTCACCGGCAGCAAGGAACACAATATCGTGATGCGCCAGCGCGCGATTCAGCGCGGCCTGCGCTTGAATGAATACGGCCTGTTCAAATCCAAAACCGAAACGCGCGACCCCAAATTGCTTGTGCCGTGCCGGGACGAAGCGGAAATTTTTGCCAGGCTGAACCTGCCGTTTGTGCCGCCGGAGTTGCGCGAGGATCATGGCGAATTCGACGCCGCCGAGAAGGACAATTTGCCCAGACTCGTCGAATGGACGGACTTGAAAGGCTCACTGCACAACCATTCGATCTGGAGCGATGGACACAATCGCCTCGAGGAAATTGCCGAATATATGGAAGGACTGGGATTGGAATACTGGGCGATCACCGACCATTCAAAATCATCATACCAGGCCAATGGTCTTGATGCGAAACGTGTCCGCCAACAGATAAAAGAAATCGGAAAGATCAACGACCAACGCGCTGAACGGGGTGGTGAATTCCGGCTCCTGACCGGTTGCGAGGTGGACATTTTACGCGACCGGTTGGATTTTGATGATGAGCTGTTGGCAAAGTTGGAAGTGGTCGTTGCGAGTTTGCATGTGCCGGCCAATAACGAAGCCGAAAACACGAAACGGCTGATTCGCGCGGCGCAAAACCCTTTCGTCCACATGATTGCCCATCCCACCGGCAGGTTATTGCTTGAGCGCGAGCCTTATCCTGTCAACCTTCAGGCTGTGATCGATGCTTGCGCTGAGACAGGCACCTGGATTGAGTTGAATTGCAGTCCGCATCGGCTCGATTTGGACTGGCGGCTTTGGCCTTACGCAAAGAATAAGGGAGTTAAATGTGTCATCAACCCGGACGCGCACCGAAACGAACACAGTGGGTTCCTCCGATTTGGCACTGGAATTGCGGCCAAAGGCTGGTTGGAGAGGCAGGATGTGATCAACACATCTCCCCTCAAAGTCTTGTTGGAAAAACTGAAATTTAAGCGCCGGAAAGGCGCCTGAAAACCAATGCATTCCAACGGAATTGTGAGACTTTAATGGACGAAATTGTCACAGAAAAAAGCAAAAAATGATGTTTGACAGGATTCCTGTTTTATTGATATTTGAATAGTAGTCAAATTGGTCGTGAAATTGTCGTTAGTTGTTTGTATCCTTGCACATCAAAAAGATGTCAAGTAGTGTGGCGGTATTGAACATAGCCCTATGAGAAAATTCTTTGTCTGTGCGGGTCTGGCCCTGGCCGGGACGACCAGCCTTCAAGCTGCTTACGCGCCGGATTTAAACTCAATGGAAACCGCCAAGCTGTGGAGTGTGTCGGGCACCTTGCGCGGTTTTTATGATGACAACTACAATACCGCGCCAGCGGGGCCGGCCAAACGCGACAGTTTCGGATTCGAAGTCAGCCCTTCCGTCAGTTTGAACGTGCCGTTGCAACAGACGGAATTGGGTCTGAAATACACCTACGGTTTATATTACTACCAGGATCGGGAACAAATTAACGGGAGACCGATTGACCAAACGCATCAACTCGATTTGTGGGTGGATCATGCGTTTACCGAACGCTGGTCGACGAAAGTGCAGGACACGCTGGCAGTAGGTCAGGAACCGCAGTTGATTAATGGTGGTACCTTACAGCGTACGGAGGGGAACAACATTCACAATACCGGAGCCATTTCTCTGGACACGCAATGGACCCGGCTCCTGGGCACGGAACTCAGTTACCAAAACAATTTTTACGACTACCAGAATAGCGGGGGGAATTTCATCACGCCCAGTCTTGCCGGCCTGCTAAACCGGCTTGAGCATGTTATCGCGTTGAATGTGAACTGGCGATTGCAGCCAACTTTGCTGGCGTTTGTTGGTTACCAATATGGGCAAATTAATTACACTGGGAATGAGCCAATTGCGCCTGGCCCAATAGTACCGCAAGTGAGTGCTAACCGTGACAATCGGTCGCAGTACGGATATCTCGGCGCACAATATAATCCACTGGATAACCTGACCCTTGCGGGACAGGCGGGCATTCAATATGCAGACTATTACAACCCTGCACCTGGAACTCCATCGACCAGTCAACTCTCTCCGTATGCGAAACTATCGGGAACCTACACCTATTTGCCGGGCAGTTACGTGCAATTAGGTTTTACCCAGTCGCGGAATGCGACGGATGTTGTTGCTCCGAGTGCGAGTGGTAAACTCACTGAGGACGAGGAAAGCTCGGTGGTTTATGCCGCCCTAAACCACCAGTTTACGCCGCGATTGATTGGCAGCCTTACGGGCCAGATCCAATACTCGACTTTCAACGGTGGCGCCATTAACGGTCAGTCGCAAACCTGGTATCAGGCGGGAATCAACCTGGCTTACATCTTCAACCAGCATGTTTCGGCTGAAATTGGTTATAATTACGACGATGTCTCCTCGGCCGGGCCGTTTTCGCCAGGTTATGAACGGAATCGTGTTTACCTGGGCGTTACCGGCACTTATTGAGCCGAAAGCATTGCGTGAGATGTTTTGAACGTTAGCAGGGGAGCGGGAGTCTTTACTCTAGCTCCTATTTTTTTTGATTTATGGATTCATTTAAACCCGACTCGATGCAGGACGCCAAACTGCATTTTTTGGACTATTTACGCATTTTGCGCATACGTAAGGCCATTATCATCACCGTCTTTTTGATCACGTTTACCATTGCCACGGTGGTGACGTTCATTTTGCCCGAATCCTATTCCAGTACCGCCCGAATCAAGATTGAACCGGACACCATTGCTGATATTCAAGGGGTCTCTGCGGGACCCGGTGATGCCACCTGGGCCCCTTACGATCCTTACTTCATCCAGACCGCGTTTGAAATCATTCAGGATCAGGTGGTACTCAACAAGGTTATCGCCAAGCTGGATTTAAATGTCGAATGGGGAAAAAGGTACAATGGCGGCGTGCCGATGCAGACTCAAATGACGATGACCATGCTCAAGCGGCGGCTGGCGCTTGACCCGGTCCGCAACACCAAATTAATCGAAATTACAGTTTATGATGAGGACAAAACCGTGGCGGCGAACATTGCCAACGCCATTGTGGAGGCCTATCGCGATTACCGGCTCAGCCTGCGCACGGAACAGACGCAACGTGGTATCAAGGCCTTGCAGGATCAGTATGAGGAAGACGAAACGAAAATCGATGCCGCCCAGCAAAAAGTGGATTCGTTGCGCAGTGATCTGCATGTCAATGATTACGATCCTAACTCCACCGCTCCATCCCCCACCCTGACCGCAGAGGAATTGCGGGTTTACAACAACCAGATGATTGAGGGTGAGACGAAATACGTGCAGTTGGAAAAAGAGGTGACGGAACTGCAACCGCTGGGCCCGGAAAAATTAAGAGAAGTTCTGCCCACCGTGGTCCAGGACCCGACGCTGTCTGATTTGCTGGTCAAACTGAACACCGCCAAACAGAGTTTTGTCAGCTTGAAGAACGATTACGGGCTGGCAAATCCGGATGTCACCCGTGTTCAATCCATGATCGATGAGTTGAACAATGAAATCAATGACCGGGTCAGCGGCATTATGTCGGGCCTGACCAGCGAGATGCACTCGCAGAAGGCTTCTTTGGATGCGTTGACGGATTCGGTGAAGGAGGCAAAACAGAAAGACCTGGACGACGCCGGGAGAACCCAGCCTTATTGGGAGGCAAAACGCAAACTGGAAACCATGCAGGATTTTCACAGGATACTGGCCACCAAGATCGAAGCCGAAAAAATTGACATCCAGATTCCCAAGACCGGCATGGTGGAAATTGTTCGCCGGGCCGAACCGGGTAAAGACCCCGTACGCCCGAACAAAACTTTGAACATTGTTCTGGGGGTGGTGGTGGGACTGATTGTCGGCATTGGTCTGGCCTTCTTCATTGAATACCTGGACACCAGCGTTAAGACCATTGACGAGGTGGAACGCGCATTTCAAGCGCCGGTGCTTGGGGTCATTCCCCAGAACGTCGGTTATTTGCTGGAGGAAGGGCCGGACAGCCAGCATGCCGAGGCTTACCGCGTCTTGCGAACTCATTTTTTGTTCTCCCGGAAGGACGACAAGCTTAACAGCATCGTCATCATCAGCGCGGGCATGGGTGAAGGCAAATCCACCACCGCCCTGAATCTGGCCACCGTCTTTGCCCAGGCGGGCCAGCGGGTCGTGATCGTGGACTCAGACCTCCGGCGCCCGACCCTCCACAAAATACTTCGCGTCAGCAATAATGTTGGTTTGACCAATTATCTGTTGAAACAAAATTCACTGGAAGAAGTCATTCAAACCACGCCGGTCCCGATGCTCGATTTCATGGCCAGCGGCAAACTGCCGAGCAGTTCCATGAGCATTCTCAATTCACCGCAGATGAAGGGCCTGATCGCAGAATTAAAACAGCGCTACGATTTTGTATTTTTCGACTCGCCGCCCATCCTGGGCGTCAGTGATGCCGCCGTGCTCGCCAGCGAAGTGGACCTGGCCATTCAGGTCATCCAATATCGCCGGTACCCGCAACCCATGAACATTCGTGCCAAACAATTGATTGAAAAGGCCGGCGGCGATCTGGTGGGTATTGTTCTTAACAACATCACCATGTCACAGGACGAAGGCTATTATTACTACTATTCACGCAACGAAGACGAACCGGAAACCACACCTCAAAGCAGCACCGCGGACGACCCGAATAAAATCGGCATCAAACAAAAGTATTGATTCTGCGGCCAGTTTGGCGAGGATTGTCGGTAATGAAACTGTTTTGGACTCTGTCGGGTGTGGGATTGTTGCTGGCCGGATTCAGTTTGGGCGGGTGCTCATCGTCATCTGAAGAAATTCTCTTTTCTGACAGCCCTCAGCCACCTTCGGCCCTGGCGGGAACGGAAACGGGAACCGGAACCGCGCCAGCGGAGACCAACGCGGGTGATTTGACGGCTGCCCGTTTTCATGTGGGAGATACCGTGACCGTGGACTTCTCGGGCACCGTGACACCAATCCCGGAAATTGTACAGACCGTCACAGAAGATGGTACCCTTACCCTTCCCTACATTGGCGCGGTGCGGGCAGTTGGCATGTCGTCGGGTGAATTGCAAAAGGAGATTCATGAACTTTATGTGCCCAAATATTATGTCCGACTGACAGTTACGGTAAGCGGCCAACTGCGTTTTTTCTATGTTGGCGGGGAAGTCAAACTGCCCGGTCGCCAGCAATATGCCGGCGAAATCACGGTCACCAAGGCCATTCAAGCTGCCGGCGACTTCACCGACTTTGCCAATCAGAAGAAGGTCAAGCTCATCCGCCACAACGGCGAGGTCATCACCGTCAATTGCGTCAAAGCCATCCAGGACCCGACTTTGGACCCGCCCGTTTATCCCGGCGACCAGATCCAGGTGCCACGCCGGATTTTCTGATGATTGAGCTCCACATTCTGGCAGGAAAAAAGGCGGGCGGCCAAACAGTCGTCCGCCGTTTTCCTTTTCGTATCGGTCGCGCCAGCGGGAACGACCTGCAATTGAATGACGATGGCACCTGGGATCAACATTTGACGCTGGAATTTCACCGGCGGGAGGGTTTCAAACTCGCAGCTGCGCAGAACGCCCTGGTCATGGTCAATCATCAACCGGTCCAGGCCGCCCTGCTCCACAACGGTGACATTATTACGCTCGGCTCCGCCAAGCTGCAATTTTGGCTGGCAGCCGCCCGCCAGCGCGGCTTGTGGTTGCGGGAAAGATTTGTTTGGGCGTTCCTGGTGATTGTCTTGCTCTGCCAATTCGCGCTTATCTATTGGCTTTTGGGATTGAATTGATGGATTGGCGGATTATTGGCCAAAGGGGACGCGGCTGTTTACACTAATCCAGTCATCCATTAATCCATTCCGCTAGTGCCGGAAATGCCGCACGCCGGTGAAAGCCATCGCCACGTTCCGCTCATCCGCCGCCGCAATGACTTCCGCATCGCGCACTGAGCCGCCCGGCTGAATCGCCGCCGTCGCGCCCGCTTCCGCGGCCGCAATTAAACCATCGGGAAACGGGAAAAAGGCGTCGCTGCAAACCACGCTGCCTTTGAGCGAAAGTTTCACCTCACCCGCCTTCCAGACCGCAATCCGACTCGCATCCACGCGGCTCATCTGGCCCGCGCCGATGCCCAGCGTCCGGCCGGTCCCGCCACCCGCGGGGTCCGCTGCCACATAAACAATCGCATTCGACTTTACGTGCTTGACGACGCGCCAGCCGAACAGCATTGCGCTCAATTCCGCCTCGCCGGGCTGGCGGCGGGTGACGATTTTAAAATCCTTCGCCAACGTCGTTTTCAAATCATGTTCCTGAAACAAAAAAGAATCGGCGCCAACGCTGCGCACGTCCCAGGGCTGCGCGGTGAGCGGTGATTTTAACACCTTGAGCAGTCGCAAATTCTTCTTTTTTTGCAGAATCGCCAGCGCCTCCGCCGAAAAATCCGGCGCGATGATGACCTCGCTGAAAATTTCCGCAATCGCATCCGCGCCGGCCTCGTCGAGTGTGCGGTTCATGGCGATGATGCCGCCAAAGGGCGCCTGTTTATCGGTCGCAAATGCCTTGTCCCACGCCTCGCGCAGGTTCGCGCCCTGGCCGACGCCGCACGGATTCATGTGTTTGAGAATCGCCAGCGTCGGCGGGTCACCAGCGAATTCGGCGATTAAATTCGCCGCGGCCGTCAAATCCAGAATGTTGTTGTAGGAAAGTTCCTTCCCGTGAAGTTGCTGGAAAAATTCATGGAATTTGCCGTAAAGCGCCGCCTTTTGGTGCGGGTTTTCGCCATAACGCAGCGGTTGTGCCAGCGGCGCGAAGATGGAAAGCGACGGCGGTAAACCGGAATCCGGTACCGTTTTGAATTCCTTCTGCAGATGGGCGGCAATGGCTGCGTCATAGGCCGCCGTCCGCGCAAAAACCCTGGCCGCCAGTTTGCGGCGCAGTTCGAGTGTGGTATCGCCGTTTGCCTTGATTTGATCGGCCACTTCCTCGTAATCCCGCGGGTCCACCACCACGGTCACACGGTCGTGGTTTTTAGCCGCACTGCGGAGCATGGACGGCCCGCCAATGTCTATGTTTTCAATCGCGTCGTGTAACGACACGCCCGGTTTGGCCACCGTTTGCTCAAACGGATAAAGATTCACCACAACCAGGTCAATCGGCGGGATGCCATGCTCGCGCACCGCGGCCTCGTGTTTGGCGTTACCACGAATAAAAAGCAGTCCGCCATGGACTTTCGGGTGCAGCGTTTTGACCCGGCCGTCGAGCATTTCGGGAAAGCCGGTGTGGTCGCTGATGTCCTTTACCGTCAGCCCGGCTTCGCGCAACGCCTTGGCCGTGCCGCCGGTGGAAATCAGTTCGACTCCCGCCGCCGCGAGAATTTGTGCCAGCGGGACCAGACCGGTTTTATCGGAGACTGAAAGCAGTGCCCTTTGAATTTTTGCCATAACACCACAAAATCCCTCAAAGCCGCCGATGCCGTCAATGGCAAATCAAGATTTCGGACTTTGTGTTTGTACCATGTCCGCACCAATCGCGCGTTCGAGCCGGGCACGGGCGGCCGCGTAGTCGTGCAATGCCAGAATTTCCGTCGTGCGCGCCTGAGTGAGCGACGTCTGGGCATCGAGCACGTCCAGTTGCGTGCCGGTGCCGGCGGTGGCGCGCGCCTGGGCCTCGCGCAAAGCCTCCTCGGCCTCCGCCTGAACGGTCTTCTGCGAATCCAGCACCTCGCGGGCTTCAATGAATTGGGAGTATGCCGTTCGCACCTCCAGCTCGATTTGGCGCCCCTTGTCTTCCACATCGGTCCTGGATCTTTCGTAGAGCGCCCGGGCTTGCACGACTTTGCCGCGGGTGAGCATTCCGTCAAAAATGTCCCAGCTCAACTGAGCCCCGGCGTTCCAGCCGTGCAGGTCGTGATTAAGGTCAACCGGCGGGGTGAATTGCGCGTTGTACCAATCGTAGCCGGCAAAAACCTGAACGGTCGGCTTGTAACCCGACCTGGCACTGACCACGTTTTCCCGCTGCAAAGCCTCCGCCTTGCGCAGGGCGGCAAGTTCGGTGCGATTCGCCAGCGCCCGCTCGATGGCTTGCGGCAGATCAATTTGATACGGCTGGGCTTCAAGTTTGTCGGACAGGTTAAGCGGAATATCCTCCCAAATATCGTGCGGCAGATTATAGCCCAGCAGATTGGCCAGGTTGTTTTTGGTGATGCGGTAATTGTTCCGCGCCTGGATCAAGGCCGGACGTTCGTTGGCCACGGCGACTTCGGCCCGGAGCACGTTGAAATGCGGGACGGTGCCGGCATTGAACCGACTCTGCTGGTCCTGGAGTTCTTTTGAAAGCAACTCGACCGAAGCTTCGTGCACGACGATTTGTTGCGCGGCCAGCAAGACGTCGTAATAGGCCAGCCGCGTATTCACCAGCGTATCCTCCACCACGGTCTGATACTGCAGCAAGGATTGCTCCTTCGTGAGCCGGGCGGCACGGATGGCAGCTGCCATCCTCCCGCCTTCATAAATGGACTGTACAATCTGAACCCCCGCGTTCCAGTTCTGATCCGGCAACTGTGGAATGCCGGGCACGGGAAAATTCTCAATCGCGCTGCGCTCGGTCCTCTTGTATTGGCCGGAAGCGATCACCTGCGGCAACGCCACGGCGCGGGTTTGGATCACGATGCCGTAGTTTGCCTGCAAATCACTTTTGGCCTTGAGAATCGTGGCGTTCTGGCTCAGCGCCAGATTCAGGCAATCCACGAGCGACAACGGCCGGGTGACCCACGCGGGCGCATTGGTGTCGGCGGCCGCGTTTTGCGCCGGCAGCTTCAAACCGGCGATGAAACAGACAAACACCAGCCGGAAAATGAATTTGGTCGTTTTCATATTTTTCAAATTCTTTCAACGCCTTCTGCGCGCGGCCAGGACCGGTTTGGACCTGGGCGTTTTAAGATCAGGCAAGTGTTTCATGGCGGCAAGTGAGAAGCGCGCGATATGCCCGGCCAGTTGCTCCACCACCGAGGCGTCCAGCCGTTGCTCGGGAAACAGTCGTGTAATCATTGTCCGGCAATGATGATAAAAAACACACTGGCTGACGACGCTGAAACAACTCAACCGGACTTTTTCGTCATCGGGCGAACAGTCGAGGATCTCCGCCACCAGACCGCGGAGGAGATCGGCCATCGGCTGCAATCGCTCCGCCACCAACGCATCCAGTGCCCCGGTCGGCTCCACCATTTCGCGCGACATCATTTTGCCAAACCACGTGATGGAGCCGTCGTCAAAAATACGCAGGAGAAAGGACCGGACGAACGCGCGGAGTTTTTCCTCCGGCGGCGCATCCGCGGGCACTCCCATCAGCGGCGGATATTTCTCAAATGCCCTTTGCTGCGAATGACGCAGGACCTCGGCGTACAGCGTTTCCTTGTCCCCAAAATGGTAGTTGACCGCGGCAACGTTGGCGCCGGCGCGCCGGCAAATCTCCCGCACGGTCGCGTTACGAAAACCCACCTCGGCAAACACGCCGCCCGCCGCTTCCAGAAGCTGCCGCCGCGTTTCATCATGCGCCAGGGGATCAGCGCCGGACAAGGATTTCAAATTCATGTTTCAAACAAATAATTAAAACATTTGTTTGACATGTCAAACTTTTTTTGTTGAGTTATTGGAAAACGGCAAATTATTGAATCCGATGACGCGAAGCAAAATTCTCTGGGGTTTGGCGCTGGCCGCGAGTTTCATCTCGGGCTGTTCACCAAATTCGTCGAACGAGTTTCAAGGTTATATCGAGGGGGAATACGTTTTTGCCGCCTCGCCGCTGAGCGGCACATTGCAACAGCTTGCCGTGGCGCGCGGTGACCGGGTTGAAACCGGGCAATGGCTGTTTCAACTGGAACGCCGTTCCGAGGCCGACGCCGCCCGCCAGGCCAGCAATAATCTGTCCCAGGCGCAGGCCAGCCTCGCCTTGTCCGAAGCCGAATATGCCCGCCGCGAGCAATTGCGTGGCGATCAAGGCGTGATTTCTGCGGAGGAACTGGACCAGGCCCGGGCGCAACGTGACGCTGATCAGGCGCAGGTCGAAGCCCAGACCGCCGCCCTCGCCAAAGCCAACTGGTCGTTCGAACAGAAGGAACAGTTTGCGCCGACGAACGCCTTTGTACAGGACACCTTGTATCGGGTCGGCGAATGGGTCGCCGCGGGCAAACCCGTGGTTGAACTTTTGCCGCCGGCCAACCTCAAGGTGCGCTTCTTCGTGCCGGAGACAGTCCTGGCAAATATCAGGCCCGGCCAAACCGTCCGCGTGACCTTCGACGGGGGCAAGCACGAGTATTCGGCGACCGTGAATTACATTTCGACCCAGGCCGAGTTCACACCACCGGTGATTTACAGCCAGGAGAACCGCGCCAAACTGGTTTACATGATCGAGGCGAAATTTTCCCCGGCGGACGCCGTGAATCTCCGTCCCGGCCAGCCGGTGGATGTCAAACTATCACCATGAAGCCTGCGACCACAATCATTGCCGGCTGCCTTTGGCTTGGCCTTGTCGTTTTGCTTTCCATTTATGGCGCGGACACTTTTTCCAACCTGGCGGATGGGGCCAAAAGGAAAATCATTCGAACAGAACTTTCACCACCGGTTGATTTCGCCATCACTATAATTCCCTGGAATGTCTTCGTCTCTTTGCTGCTTTGTGTTCCGCTTTTATTCATCCGGAAGCGCCGCGCGAATGCCACCGCTAAAATCGGCGACGCGATCGTATTCTTTATTTTACTGTTGGGCTGGAACGTGATGGGGATTGCGCTTTTGTGGATTTTGTTCCCCGACAGCATCGGCAGTTATTCCGGCGGCCCGACCGTTTCGGGCATCGAACCCTATGCCATCAAAGAGGGTTGGAGTCCGTTTAAACTGTGGTGCGCGTGGTGGGGATTTATCGTGCTGTCCAATGCCATCAGCACGGTCATGGTGTTCTCCATCAGGCAATCACGAAAATCAAATCCGGCAAGGTCGGTTCTATGGTCATGAGTACTTCCGACCTCGTCATCGATGTCCAGGGCATCACGAAGCGGTTCGGCGGCCGCACGGTCGTGAATAATATCCCCATGCAGGTGCGGCGCGGCGAGATTTACGGTTTCCTCGGTCCGAACGGCAGCGGCAAGACCACGTTTCTGCGGATGCTCTGCGGCCTGCTTACGCCCGACGCAGGCAGCGGGCGTTGTCTGGGATACGACATCCGCCGTGAATCCGGCGAAATCAAGAAAAACGTCGGTTACATGACGCAACGGTTCAGTTTCTACGAAGACCTGACTATCGAGGAAAATCTGGACTTTGTGGCTCAGATTTATGGTGTCCCGCAACGAAAAACCGCCGTGGATAAGAGCCTGGAGCGACTTGGCCTGACTGCGCGCCGCCGTCAACTGGCGGGCACCCTGTCCGGCGGCTGGAAACAACGTCTGGCGCTGGCCGCCTGCCTGATTCACGAACCTCGTTTGCTCCTGCTCGACGAACCGACGGCCGGCGTGGACCCCAAGGCGCGCCGGGATTTTTGGGAGGAAATCCACCAACTCGCCGCCGCGGGGCTGACCGTGCTCATCACCACGCATTACATGGACGAAGCCGAACGTTGCCATCGCCTGGCCTATATCGCTTACGGCAATCTGCTGGCGCGCGGCAGCGTTGAGGAAGTAGTGCAGGCCGCCGGCCTGACGACCTGGGAAGTCACCGGACCGGATTTGCCAGCGCTCGCGGAAAAAATCCGTGGACAGCCCGGCGTGGAACAAGTCGTTGCCTTTGGCATGACGCTGCACATCAGCGGGCGCGACGCGGGAAAATTACGTGAAAGCTTGAATCCGTGGATGACCGATGCGTATCAGTGGCAACCGATCGAATCCGGGTTGGAGCACGTGTTCATCAGCCTGATGGAAACCGCCAGGGACAATTTTTCGTGAACCTCAATAACCAGCGTGGCAGCCGACGTCAGTCGGCTCATCTAATTTCTTGCGCGGAACGTCAACGTTCATTCTGCGATTTTTCCTACGCCGTCCAAGGGGTCGACTGGCTGGCGATCATTCTCCCTCTCCTGGGGGAGAAGGCCGGGGTGAGGGCGGTCGTTTCAACCCGTACGATTTCCCCATGAAACTGTACCAATTTAACTGGCGGCGGTTCTGGGCGATTGTGGGCAAGGAATTCATCCAGATGCGCCGCGACCGGCTGACGTTCGGCATGATGGTCGGCATCCCCCTGCTCCAGCTGGTGCTCTTCGGTTACGCCATCAATTCCGATCCCAAACACCTGCCCACGGCGGTCTATTCGGCCGACAACAGCGTTTTTTCGCGGACCGTGGTCTGGGGCCTGCGCAACAGCAGCTACTTCGACGTCATTCGCGAACCGAGAAACGAGGCGGACATTCAGAAAATGCTCGCCCAGGGTACGGTCCAATTCGCGGTGGACATTCCGGTGGATTTTTCGCGGAAACTGCTGCGCGGCGAACAGCCAGACTTGCTGCTGGAAGCCGACGCGACCGACCCGTCCGCCGTCGGCTACGCGATTGCGGCCGTAAACCAGCTGTCGACCACGGTTCTCAATCGGGACCTCATCGGGCCGCTGGCCGGACTACAAGGCGCACCCCCGCCGTTCAATCTGGTGGTGCATCAACATTATAATCCGGAAAACAACACCCAATATAACATCGTGCCCGGCCTCATGGGAGTGATGCTGACCATGACCATGATTATCATTACCGCGCTGGCCATTACGCGCGAACGCGAGCGCGGCACCATGGAAAATCTGCTGTCCACACCGGCCCGGCCCGGCGAAGTGATGATTGGCAAAATCGTTCCTTACATCACCGTCGGCTACATCCAGATTTTTCTCATCTTGTTGGCGGCAAGATACCTGTTTAGTGTGCCGATTGTCGGTAGTGTGTCGTTGCTCGTGGTGCTGGCGTTTCTGTTCATCGTGGCGAACCTCGCCGTGGGCATCACGTTCTCGACTATTGCCAAAAACCAGCTTCAGGCGGTGCAAATGGCGTTCTTTTTCTTCCTGCCGTCGTTGTTGTTGTCCGGCTATATGTTTCCTTTTCGCGGGATGCCCGTTTGGGCGCAGGACATTGGCGAAATCCTGCCGTTAACCCATTTCCTGCGGGTCGTGCGGGGTATCTTATTGAAAGGAAACGGCCTGGTTGATGTGTCGCCCGACCTCTGGCCGATTGCGCTGTTCCTGGTGGTAATGTTGAGCATCGGCATCAAGCGTTACCGGCAGACGTTGGATTGAATCATCGGGGAATGTGGTATTGGAATATCCAGCACCCTCCAATACCACCTTACCAATAATTGGCATCAACAATGCAACTTTTTGTTACTTAGGGGCTTTCGCACTGAACTTGCAAATTTGCCCCACTTCGGTTCTCCTTAGCCGAAATGTGGCGACGAAGTTGCCTGATTTTAACGGTGGTGATGGCCTTGACGGGACGAGTTGCGGCAAGCCCGGAATCCGGCGAGGTGAACCTGGATTATGTGATCAAGCGTGCCGAGGAACGGGCGCATCATCCATTTCATTCGCCGCGCGCCGACCTGCCCAAGGTATTGCGGCAGGATAACCTCGATTATGACAAATACCGGCAAATTCGCTTCCGTCGCAGCCAGGCGTTGTGGCGCGTGGAAAATCTCCCCTTCCGCATCGAGTTTTTCCATCCGGGCTATCTCTACCAGGAACCGGTGCACGTGTATGAATTCACGGCGACCCATTTGCAACCCATCCGGTTCGTCCAGGATTTCTTTGATTACGGCAGCCTGAACATCGAAAATGAAATTCCGGCCAACACCGGTTACGCCGGCTTCCGGGTTCTGTACCAACTGAACGAAACCAACCAATGGGACGAGCTCGGCGCGTTCCTCGGGGCGAGTTATTTCCGCTTGCTGGGCAAGGATCAGCACTACGGCCAGTCGGCACGCGGCCTGGCGGTGGATTGCGGAGAAATGGACCGCCCGGAGGAATTTCCCATCTTTACCGACTGGTGGCTCGGCAAACCACAACTGGACGACAAGGAATTGACGCTCTTCGCGCTGCTGGACAGCGTCAGCTGCACCGGCGCGTACGAATTCATCATCCATCCCGGTGACACAACGATGGCGGACGTCGAGGCGGTGATCTTTCTGCGTGAACCAAAAGAAATTCTCGCGGCAAATCCGCAACGGAAGCTGCCCGTCAAAACCATCGGAATGGCTCCGTTGACCAGTATGTTCTGGTTCGGCAAGAATTCGGAACGCAAGTTTGACGACTATCGCCAGGAGGTGCATGACGCCGACGGCCTGCTGGTTCACACGGGCAACGGCGAGGTGCTATGGCGTCCATTGGACAATCCGGCCATCCTGCGGCACCAGGTCTTTGATGCGCCCCACATCCGCGGTTTCGGCCTGTTGCAACGGGAACGTTCCTTCGCGGCGTATCAGGACATGTTCAATCTTTTTCAACTGGAACCCAGTGTCTGGGTCCAGCCGCATGGCGATTGGGGTGAGGGCGATTTGCATCTGGTCGAGTTGAGCGCCAACTACGAAGGCCTCGACAACATCGTCGCGTTCTGGGATCCGAAAAATAAACCGGCGCCGATGCAACCATACCGTCTTGGTTACACCCTCTGCTGGGAAAACAGTGAAGCGGACCTGAAACTTTCGGAAGACCGGGTGGTTAACACGCGCATCGGGCTCGATTCTGATAATACCCACACCCGCCTGATCATGATTGATTTTGCCGGGCCAAAACTGGATGCCCTTCCGGCAAACAGTCCGCCGCAGGCCATCGCCAGTTGCAGCACCAACGCCGCGATTGTGTGGAATCAGGTTTTGCGCAATACTTTCCTCAAAACGTGGCGTGTCGTTTTGAAGATGCAGCCGAAGCCGGGCAATGCCAATCCGGTGGATATCCGGTGCACCTTGCAGAACGGAACAAACATATTGAGCGAAACATGGACCTACCAATGGAGTCCGCCATAGCCAACCCGGGCGCGCTAGCCGATGTCTCCGGCCGGCTGGCCGGCCGGCCATTGGAAGAATGGAACGCCGCTTATGGCAAGGTGGAAAATTATTTCCACGCCCTGCGCATTCGCAACAAGGCACTGCTCGGCCAGCTGGTGCTCCGCGTGCTGGAACGCGCCATGAAACGCGCCCCCGTCGAGCCCAACCACTCCGCCACCTATATTGCCGCCGAGGAAATGGACCGCATCGTGACGGAGTGGTTTGCCGAAGTGCTGCAGGAACCGCCGACCAACTCCGACCAGATGCTCTCCACGCGCGGACGGCTCGCCCTGCTGCTGGTCGACATGCCCGGCAAGTGGCAGGATCAATTTCTCCGTCCCGCCCCCTGGCCGGAGGAATTCGTCCATTCCATGCGCGATGCCTACTTGCGCGCCGGACCAGGTTTTCAAATTTCCAAAATGACGGCGCGCCCGTTTGATCGTGGGCCGATCACAACCCTGACCAAGCTGGGCCGGATTCCTTATTTAAAAATGGTGGTGGCCTGGACCTTGTTCGTCCTGTTGCTGATCACAATTTTCTATTTCACGCACTGAACCATGCCCGGCGCCCCCCAGTCCGTCCCCGCATCGGACCAGTCGCCGCCCCTGGGAGTGACTTCCCTGCCCCGGGTCCATCGCGGCTGGCGCGTGTTCATTTTTTATTCCTCGGCCCTCCTGCTCACGGGCGTGGTCTCCATGCTCTTCGCCGATTTGCTCTGGCGCACCGGCTGGTCCGCCGCCAGCACGGTGCTGTTCACCGTGTTCGTCATCTTATTTCTGTTGATCGCGATCGGTAGCATGCACGGCGTGTTCGGCTTCATCCTGCGCACTTTCGGCGATCCCCGCCGCATCACGCGAACGGATTACCGCGCCCAAAGCATCGCCGGTACCAGCACGGCCATCGTTTTTCCCATCTACAATGAAAACATCGTGCGCGTTTATGAAGGCCTGCGCGCCACCTACGAATCACTCGCCAAAACCGGCCAGCTCGGGCACTTCGACTTTTTTATTCTTAGCGATTCAACCGATCCGGACAAATGGGTGGAAGAAGAGCGGTGCTGGTATGAATTGATTCGTGAGTTGGACGCATTGGGGCGGATTTATTACCGCCGCCGGACGGACAATGAGGGCCGCAAGAGCGGCAACGTACGTGACTTCCTCAATGCCTGGGGCCGCCGCTACCGCTATTTCCTGGTGTGTGACGCCGACAGTATCATGCGTGGCGAAACGCTGGTGGATTTGGTGAAGTTGATGGAATTGCATCCGTCCGTCGGCCTGATTCAAACGGTCCCGGCGCTCGTCAACGCGGAATCGCTTTTCGGCCGCATCCAGCAGTTCTCCAACCGCCTTTATGCGCCGGTATTCATCGCCGGCCTGAATTACTGGGCGCTGAATCTGGGCAATTATTGGGGGCACAATGCCATCATTCGCACCGAACCCTTCATGCAGTTCTGCGATTTGCCGCAATTGCCGGGAAACAAACCCTTTGGCGGCCAGATTCTGAGCCACGATTTTGTGGAAGCCGCGTTGCTGTCGCGGGCGAATTGGGAAGTATGGCTGGCGTACGATCTGGAAGGCAGTTACGAGGAGGTGCCGCAGGGAATGATTGAAAATACGCAGCGTGAACGCCGCTGGTGCCAGGGCAATCTGCAACACGGCCTCGTATTGTTCGCCAAAGGCCTGCGCGGCGTGAACCGGCTGCACCTGCTGCTCGGCATCTGTGGCTATCTCGCCGGACCGCTGTGGCTGGTGTTCTTGCTGATGTTCAACTGGATACACTGGTACCAAAAATACACCGGCCTGTCGGAAATTACCGTGCATGGCTACTTGACCAATCTCAGCGGCACCGCGCACGCTTTTTTGGTATTCATTATCTGCATGGCGGTTTTGTTTTTGCCGAAGGTGCTGGCGTTGATTGACCTGGCGTTTGATTGGGACCGCCGCCGCGCCTTTGGCGGCCTGGCCCGCACCACGGTTGGCGTCGTGGGTGAAACCGTTTTCTCCACCCTGCACGCGCCTTTGTTGATGCTGTGGCATACGCGTTTCGTTGTGACCAATCTGTTTGGCGCCAGCGTGGGCTGGAGCCAGCAGAAACGCGGCCCCGATGGCACAACGTGGTTGTTCGCCATCCGGCGACATTGGGGCCACACTCTCATCGGCCTGGTTTGGGGCGTATTCATGTGGCGATTGAATCAGGTCCTGTTCTGGTGGTTCACCCCCGTGTTCACCGGCATGGTCCTTTCCATCCCGCTCAGTGTGTGGACAAGCCGGCGCAGCCTCGGCGCCCGCGCCCGAAAACTCGGATTGTTTCTGACACCGGAAGAAACCCAACCGCCGGTCGAACTCGTCTCCTTGCGCTCGCAGTTGAGGATCCACGAAATCACCGATGACACCACCCCGCGCCTTCCCCACGCCAGCCTGGCCGAAGCGGTGCTGGATCCCTACGTCAACGCAATTCATGTCTCCTTGCTGCGCGAAAAGCAGTTGAATCCCGTTTACGCCGAACAACTCGCCAAACTCGGCGCCGGCCGTGAAGAGGTGCGGGCCCTTGGAGAAAAATTACTGGCGGAAGGTCCGGCTCAATTGACTGCTGCGGAACGACTTCTGATAATGACCGACGCCCACGCGATGGTCCGGTTGCATCAGCAGGCCTGGTTGCGTCCGGGCGAATCACTCGCATCGTGGTGGCGCGCGGCAATCCAGGAATACAGCCACCGCGATTGATCCGGCCAGCGGGCGAGAGGTGCCGGCGTTGAATGGGCATTTAGTTCTAGCACATGTAAAACCCCTTTGTATATCGTCCGCCCCATGCGACCCAATTATTTCCATGTTCGTGCCCTTATAGTGATTGCGTTCGCAGCCGCGAGTCTTTGCCGGGCGCAATTAGCAGTTAGACCGGACAAACCCGGCGGTATGTATGAGGTCGGGGACACCGTTCATTGGGTGGTCGAATGGAAAGGCGAAACCAATCCGCCGGCGGCCCATTACCTTCTCAAAAGTGGCGGCCTGAAAGATGTGGGGCAAGGCGACCTGAGCTTCAGCAACGATATTGCCGGTATCGAGACCAGGTTCGATGCACCAGGCACCATGCTGGTTGAGGTGCAATGGCAGCCGGAAAGCGCCACCAACCGCGCCGTGGGCGGCGCTGTGGCCGCGCTGGACCGCATCACGCCGGCCGCGTCAATGCCGGCTGATTTCGATACCTTCTGGAAGGCCAAACTGAAGGAATTAAAAAAAGTTTCCCCGGAACCGAAACTGGCAGAGGAAACCAGCGGAAAGTCGGGCGTGGCGTATTGGAAAATCACCATGAACAACATCCGCGGAACCCATATCGAGGGCCAGATCGCCCGCCCCGAGAAGGGCAAAAAGTTCCCGGCGTTGCTCATCGTCCAATGGGCAGGTGTTTATGGATTGCAGAAAAGCTGGGTGACAGACCGCGCCGCGGAAGGGTGGCTGGCGTTAAACATTGAACCTCACGACCTGCCGATTGACGAACCGGCAGCGTTTTATCAGGAACAATTTGCCGGGCCGCTGAAGGATTACTGGTCCATCGGCAACGACGGCCGCGACACGAGTTACTTTTTACGGATGTACCTGTCCTGTTATCGCGCGGTGGAATATCTGAAGACGCGCCCGGACTGGAACGGCAAAACGCTGGTGGTGATGGGCGACAGCCAGGGTGGACAACAAACCATCATGATTGCCGGGTTGCATCCCAGGGACATTACCGCGGCGCTGGCGCTGGTGCCGGCGAATAGCGACACGCTGGCGCCTGATATTGGCCGCGCACCCGGCTGGCCGCATTGGTATTTCAACACGGAAGGCAAAGATCCGGCCAAAGTGCATGAAGCAGCCGCTATTATGATATTGCCAACTTCGCGCGGCACATTAAATGCCCCGTGCTGGTCGGCTTGGGACTGAGAGACGAAACCTGTCCGCCATCAAGCGTGTTGGCAGCAGTGAATGAAATCACTTCGCCGAAGGAAGTGGTCATCCTGCCAAAGTCCGGCCATCAGGACGAACACGGAACGCAAAGCTACTACAATCAACGGCGTTATAACGGGTGGTTGTCCGCCCTGCGGCAAGGCAAACTACCGATCGAACAACACTAAATTCAGACGGCCGCAAAAACTTCCGCGGCCGAAACTACCGGGCCGGGATGATTTCAATCCCGTCGATCGCGGGACTTTGCACGTTGGCCGTGAACGTAACCACCAGTTTGCCATCAGTGACATCCACATTGTCCACCGTTACTTCACAGGCGCGTTGCGCGCCACCAGCCTTGACCCAGATATCGAAATCTTTGAATTCATGTTGTCCTCCGACATTGAAGGAAAACACGCGTTCTCCCGGGCCGGTGATCCCTTCGTAGGTTTCCGCAAAATGCAGCTTCACGGTGTATTTGCCGTTCGGAACATTTTCGGAAAAGGACGTCATGTCATAGTGCTCGGTCCGATACAGCCCGGGATCCTTCGTATCGGCCACGGGCAGGTCGGCGTCCCGGGTTATAACCTCTCCATCCGCAAAACCCTGGTCGGCGAGCCAGATGTTGCCTTCGGCATCGACGTAGTTTGTGTCCGAGCCGGCATCAATCCGGATGATCTTGGGTGCGGCGGCAGGCGTGGCCTCGGCGGTTGCGGCGGGCGCCGCCGCCGGCGCGGCTGTGGTTGCCGGTTTGCTGCAGGATTGGCAATTGGGGCTGGTGGATTGGCAGCCGGCGACTAAAAGCATCGCGAGCGCCGAAATCAGCGACCCGCACGACCACAGAGTTAAACGTTTGGCCTGGTTCATGTATTATTCAATGTTTGGGGTTAATGGCTGGTTGAGGAAATACTGCAATGCCGGTCACTCAGCGACAAGTGAAAAAATTTGGTAGTAGTACGTTTTGCCATGGTAAGGACGCCGCGCTGCGGCGTCACCGTCCGCGTT
>JANWKE010000013.1 GCA_025451535.1 Verrucomicrobiia bacterium | reverse complement strand
TGCGCAAAATTTCCGGCAAGGCCCCCGCCGCCACCAGCTCGCCGCCGTGCACGCCTGCGCCCGGCCCCAAATCCACGATGTAATCCGCCTGCCGGATGGTGTCGGCATCATGCTCGACCACGAGCACCGTGTTGCCCAAATCACGCAGGCCTTTGAGCGTGGCCAGCAGGCGGTCGTTGTCGCGCTGGTGCAGGCCGATGCTCGGTTCGTCGAGGATATACAGCACGCCCACCAGCCCGGCGCCGATCTGGGTGGCCAGCCGGATGCGCGGCGCCTCGCCGCCGCTCAGCGTGCCGATTTCGCGATCGAGCGTGAGGTAGTTCAGACCGACGTTTTTCAGGAAACCGAGCCGGGTCCGGATTTCCTTGATGACCTCGTGCGCGATTTTTTCCTGAAATTCCGTGAGTTTGAGCGTGGCAAAAAATTCATCCGCCGATTCGACCGACAGCGCGCAGACGTCCATGATGGACAGTCCGGGAATTTTTGATTTCGGAGTGCGGAATGCGGAGTGCGGAGTGGCTGGACCACCCACCTTCTCTGGTTTCTGCACTTCAGATTCCGCGTTCCGCGCTCCGAATTCCGCACTCGAAAGCGTCACGGCCAGGATTTCCGGCTTGAGCCGTTTGCCCTTGCACGTGTCACAGAACTGCGGGCTCATGTAGGGCTTGATGCGGTTGCGGACAAATTCACTTTCGCTCTCGGTAAAGAGCCGTTCCAGGTTCGGCAGCACGCCTTCAAAGGGACGGTTGAGGGCGTGCTGGCTGCCGGCCCGCCAGAAACGGAATTTCACGTCCTCCTCACCTGACCCGTAGAGCAGGACCTTTTTGAAATCGTCGGGCAGATTTTTCCAGGGCGTTTCCAGGGCAACATTGAAGTGCGCCGCAACCGAGCGCAGCATCATCTTGTAATAAATGTTCATCCGCTTGCCGGCGCGCCGCCACGGCTGGACCGCGCTTTCCAGCGGCTGTTCCGGGTCAGGCACGACCAGGCTTTCGTCGAACACCATCTTCTGGCCGAGCCCGTGGCAGACCGGGCACGCACCGGCCGGCGCGTTGAAGGAAAAATGTTTCGGCGTGGGCGGGTCAAAACTTTTGCCCGTGGCCGGCGAACACATCTTGTTCGAATGCAGGGTCTCCGTCCAGGAGGACGAGTCAGTCGTCCGTAGTCCGTGGTTGGTAGTTTTTGCCACTGACGACTGGCTGCTGGCTGCTGACTTTTCCGGCATTTGGTGCAGCGCAAACATCACACCGTCGCCCCAGCGCAACGCGGTTTCCACCGAGTCCCCCAGCCGTACCCGGATTTTTTCGTCAATCACCAGCCGGTCCACCACCGCCTCGATGTTGTGGAATTTCTTCTTGTCCAGCTTCACGCGGGTGTCGGCTTCGAGCTCGACAAACTCGCCGTCCACGCGGGCGCGGACGAAACCCTCGCGCGCCAGGCGTTCAATCACGTCGCGGAACTCTCCCTTTTGCCGGCGCACCACCGGTGCCAGCAGCATGACACGCGTTTTTGGCGGCAGCGCGAGGATTTTGTCCACGATATCGCTGGTGCTCTGGCTGACGATGGGTACGCCAGTATCCGGGCAATGCGGCTGGCCGATGTGCGCGTACAGGAGCCGGAGATGATCGTAAATCTCCGTGGTGGTGGCGATGATGGAGCGCGGACTGCTGCCGGAACTGCGCTGTTCGATGGCAATGGCCGGCGAAAGGCCCTCGATGAAATCCACGTCCGGCTTCTGCATCTGGTCGAGGAACTGGCGGGCGTAGGCGGACAGGCTCTCCACGTATTTGCGCTGGCCCTCGGCATAAATGGTGTCGAACGCCAGCGACGATTTGCCGCTGCCGCTCAGGCCGGTGATGACCACCAGCCGGTCACGCGGGATGTCCAGCGTGAGGTTCTTAAGATTATGCTCACGCGCGCCGCCGATACGGATGAATTCCTTGCTCATGGCCGCGAATTTCGTGTTCGAGTCAAACGGCAAGATTACCCAAAATAGCCCAGAATGCAAAGGAGATGCGAATGGATGTACTCGAATAGTTGGTGGGTCCAGGCTACGGACGAGGCGATGGTAAGGTCATCGCGCTGCGATGACCGGACGGCGCAGCGCGCCGTCCCTACCCCAATCACCGAAAGCCAGGAAAGTTGATCCTGGCGTTACGCCCGGTTAATCCGTTTGCACGCCTGCTTGTAAATATGCGGATGCAATACGCCGACGAAGGGCAGGTTGCGATAGCGTTCCGCGAAATCCAGGCCGTAACCGACCACAAATTCGTCCGGCACGGTGAACCCGGCGTAATCGGCTGCGATGGCTTCAACGCGGCGCGCGGGTTTGTCAAGCAGCACGCAGATTTTAATCCGGCGCGGCTTGAGCGCGCGGAGTTTGGGCAGCACGCGGTTCAAGGTTTGGCCCGTGTCGAGGATATCGTCCACGAGCAGCACGTCGCGCCCGCGCACGTCCAGTCGCAGTTCCTTGGTGAAAATCAGTTCGCCGGCCTTGACGCCTTCGCCGTAACTGGAAACACCCAGAAAATCAAGCCGCAGCGGCAGACTCAGATGCCGCAGCAAATCCGCCAGGAACATCACCGTGCCATTGAGCAGCGAGATGACGACCGTTTCGCGCCCGTGAAAGTCGCGCTCGATTTCCTGCGCCAGGGTGCGGACGCGCTGCGCGAGCTGCGCTTCGGTGATAAGCACGCGTGCCACTTCCTTGCGCCAGCGCGGCGGGACTTTGATGGAACGGGGTTGGGCCATCCGGATGAATTGTGAAACTGCCCAGGCCGATTGCGAGTCCTTTTTATGGCGAGTTTTTCACCGCCGCCGCCATTTGTTGCACGAGCCAGTCGGCTTCGGGTTTGCTGCCGAGATTTTTGGCCGCCGTTAAATCCCGGCCGTCGCGCATCCGGATTTTCAGGTCGTAGTACGCCGTGTGACCGGCAGAGGCGCCGACGTCGGTCGCGAGGCTGGCCACGTCGGCAACTTTGAGCGTGTTTTGCTTCTTGAAACCGAGCCACGTGGTCTCAATCTGCATCTGCGCCGGCGTCGCCACCACGCGGCTGCGCCGGAACCAGAGGTCAAACGCAAACGCGGCCATCAGCAAATCAATTGCGCCGAACACCAGCGGGAAAATGAACGGTGCATGTTTCCAGATAAGGAACGCGATGACGGCGGTCCAGATTATGAGGAAGGCGGTCGCCCCGGTGGCGAAGCCGGGATTGCGCCCGGCAGGAAAAACAAATTCCTTTCCGCCGTCAGGCAGGTCATTGACCCGGACATGCGAATGAATTTGTTGCCGGATTTCGTCCAGCGACATCTGGTATGGCGCGGTCGGGTCGTCGCCCGGGGCCGGTGTGTCCGGCACGTTGAACACGGGCACTTCGAAGGTGGCGTGATAATTCGGTCCACGCACTTTGGCCGAGGCTTCCAGTTTCCAGTGAATGCCGTCCCCGGGCGACGTCGTCGATACCGGCTGGTCGGCGGGCAATTTGAAGTAAACCGGAATGCCGGTGGCGTTCATATCGGTCTGCGGCAAATCGGGTCGCAGCCATTTTTCATCCTGCCACAGAATCTTCTCGGTCGTGCTGCGGCTGTTCCCGGTGCCGCTCGTTGTGCGGCGGAGGCAACTCAACCGCAGGTGCAGGCCGTGTTCGGGCCGCAGGCGGGCATTCACCTGGATCATGCCTTCGAGCGTGCCGCCGAGCGCGCCGGGCAGGGCCGCCATTTCGAAAAAGGATTGTCCAAACCGCCGCCAGGCAAGCGTGGTGTTGAGTGCAAAAACCAGCACGGCCAGGCCGAAGACGGGGAAAATCAGGGCAATGAGCGCCGCGTGATTGCCGCGATGCCATTCCGGCGGCACGACCACGAGGGTGATGACGGTGGAAAAGGCCAGCCAGAAGATCACGAAAACCCACAACAAAAGAACGGACTTGCGCGCCCCGGACGTGATCCGGCCCGACGCCCAGTCCTTGCGGGCGAGCCAGGGTTTGTCCTCGGTTTCCGAGGCGGTCGGTTTGAGGGCGGAGGTTTTCAGCGCCAGTTTTTTGGCATTGATGCCGAAGATGAGGGCCACGAATCCAACGCAGGCCGCGATGAAGCTCAGGATGGTAATGGCCCTTTGCTTCGGGATTCCGCCGATCAGGTCATGCACGAACATCACCAGGGCGGCCAGTCCCAGCATCGCAAACGGCAGTGCCAGAAGCATCACCCGCCTGCGTTCGGTCCCGGGGTCCGGCGGCCGGGACGGTTCGTCTTTGAAAATCCAGCCCATGCGCTTGGCCAATCAGATGTGTTTGTTGTCGCTTTCGTCCTTCACCGTGTACCCGCTTTCCTGCCGCTTAAAATTCACCTCGTTCTTTTTCACGTACGCGGCAAACACGTCGTCGGCGCTCAGGCCGAGCACCTGCGCGAGGCTGATGAGGAAATGAAACAGGTCCACGACCTCGACGCGTGCGTTCTGCGCGTCGAACTTCTGGTACTTCGCCCACCATTTCCACGGCACGCTGTCGGTGAGTTCGGCAATTTCCTGCGTCATGGCGCGGCAATAATTCAAAATCCACTTCGTCTGGTCCGCCTCGCTCATGCCGTCGGTCCGGACGCCGATGCGTTCGTTCAGGGCTTTTTGCATGCGGAACAATTCGCGGAGCTGGTCAGGTTTTTCCATAAGCCAAAAAATACAAGAGCCGGCAACCAGGAGTAAGGAGAAAATTTTTGATTCTGCAGGCACGTACTTTGTTCATGCTTCCCGGTCAACCCTTCTGCTTTTTAACTTTTAACTTTGCGCCGGCCGGCCTATAAAAGTCCCATGTTGCCGACATTTCTGACTGAAGGCGGCCCGGTGATCTGGCTGATTTTGCTCGCCGCCGCCGTGGCGATCGTGGTGTTTATCGAGCGCGTGTTGTATTGCCACCGTTCGCAAATCAATTCCGCGGAATTCCTCAACGGCGTGCGCAACGTGCTCAAGCGCGACAACGTGGTCGAGGCCATTTCCATCTGTGACGCCACGCCCGGGCCGGTGGCGCGCCTCGTCAAAACCGCCATACTTAACCGCGACCATGGCCGCGACCGCGTGCGGGAGGCGGTGGAAGAGGCCGGGCTTACCGAGGTGCCGCAGCTCGAGGAACGCCTGAACCTGCTGGCCACCATCGCGCAACTGGCGCCGCTGCTCGGCTTGCTCGGCACGGTCCTCGGCTTCATCCGCATGTTTATGCAATTGCAGGCGGAAGGCCTTTACGCGCACCTCAACTCGCTGTCCGCCGGCATCTGGCAGGCGCTCATCTGTGCGGCGGCGGGCATCGCCGTGGCCATCCCCGTCCACGCCGGCTATAATTACCTCGTCAGCCGCATCAACAAAATCGTCCTCGACATGGAACGTGCCGCTGCGGAAATCGTCAACATCGTCACCGAGAACGGCGGTTCCAAATCCCCATGAAATTCCCCCGCAATGCCCGGTTGTTGCGCAGCACGTTGGACGTGGCGCCGTTTGCGGTGGTTTTTTTTCTGCTGGTCATTTTTCTGACGCTGGCCTCGCTGCTGCCAACGCCCGGTTTGGCGTTGCGCCTGCCCGCCGCCAGCGATTTGCCCGGTACGGACAAGCCAACGGTGGCGGTCGCGATTGATCCCGGAGGGCGCCTGTTTTTTGCGAATCAAATCGTCACGGAAAACGAGTTGAAAACGCACCTGTACGCCGCCATGAAAAATTCCCACGAACCACTCACGCTCATCCTGCAGGCCGACCAGGCCGTGCCCTACGGCCAACTGGTCCACCTGACGATGCTCGCGCGCGAAGTCGGCATTCACGACGTTCTGCTGGCCACGCTTCCGCAGGTCGTCAATGACCCCGGCCAGCCATGAAGACTGTGTCCGGCGAACCGGGTGCGTCCGGGGAAACCAACCCCCGAACCGGGCGTGCCTGGCCGTTGAGCCGCTGGCTCCTGCTGGTTCTGATCGTCCTCGCTGCCCACCTCGCGCTGATTTTCATTTTCGGCGCGCGCAAACCCATCACGCCCATGGCCGTGAAAAACGCGCCGCGGTTGGAACTGGCTGCCGGTGCGGGCGAATGGTTGATGTTGAACGATCCGACGTTGTTCGCCTTGCCGAACATCAATGGTTTCTCCGCGGCCTGGCTCAAACCACCGCCCTTGCATTTTCACCAGCAGGAATGGACCGAACCGCCGCGCTGGCTGCAGCTTCCGGGCGGGGAACTGGGCGCTATTTTTAACCAGTTCATGGAGACAAACCATTTTGCCACCCTTAAGTTTGAGTTAAAACCACCGCCCGGATTCACCGTGCCGCTGGTGCCGCTGGGACCGAAGTTTGCCGAAATTTCAACGTTGCGCGTCGAAGGCGACCTGGCCCGGCGCCCATTGCTGACGTCGCTGAAATTGCCGTCGTGGCCATACGCCGACGTGATCGCGCCCAGCAAGGTGCAGGTGCTCGTGAATGCCGCGGGCGAAGTTGTCTCGGCGGTTTTGCTGCCATCCGCTAATTCCGGCGAAGTCCGCAATGCGGATGCCGACCGGCGCGCGCTGGAACTGGCCCGCGCCGCGCGCTTCGCCCCCGCCTCCGATCTGACCATCGGCAAATTGATTTTCGACTGGTGCACCGTCGCGCCGCCCGCGACGAATGCCCCGGTTGGCCTGGAATAACATGTCCGCCGACTGGCTCATCGTGATTTATGTGGCGCTGGCGCTCGGCGCCTTGTGCGCCCTGGGGATTTATTCCGAGATGCGCCGCCGCCGCTTCTGGCCGACGCACACCGAAGACCGGATTTTCCGCTGTGCGAACTGCGGGTACGTTTACACCGACGATCCGGACGTGGACCGTTCCCGCTGTTCCCAATGCGGCAAATTGAACGAGCCGATTGAGTTTTAGGAATTAGTCGATAGTCAGTGGTCAGTAGTCAGTAGTCAGTAGTCAGTAGCCAGTGGTTCGTAGTTAACAGCCTGAACGGCCGAACGCAGTAATACCCTGAATTATGAGCAAAACGAATTTTGAGAAACTACGGGTTTACCAGTTGGCTGAACAATTGGCAGACGAGATTTGGAACATCGTTCTCTGCTGGGACACGTTTGCGCGGGATACCGTCGGCAGGCAAATCGTGCGGAGCGCCGACAGTATTGGTGCGAACATCGCCGAAGGGACGGGTCGTTACAGTTTTCAGGGCAACGGCGTTTTGTGAAGACTGCCCGGGGATCGTTGAACGAAACACAGCATTTTCTCCGGCGTGCATTCAAACGAAATCTACTGGCGCCCACCGACGTAAAGAAAATTAAGCCATTGGTGGAAAACCTAGCTCCTCAACTCAATTCCTACCTGAAGTCAATCGGCCGCGATCACCAGGGCGAATAGCTACTGACTACTGACTACCAACCACTGACTTCTGTTTAATTTCCCGTCTTCAATTCCACCACATCATGCGGGGCGGCTTCGCGCATGCCGGCGGGGCTGACCCGGATGTAACGCGCCTTTTCGCGGAGTTGCGCCAGGTTCGCCGCGCCGAGATAACCCATGCCGCTCTGAATGCCACCAATGAGTTGCGCCAGCACCCGATCCACCGAGCCGCACGCTTCCTTGAGCGCCTCGACGCCTTCAGGCGCGACCTTCTGCGTCGGGTTGGGCAAATGGCCGTACCGCGCCGCCGAACCGGCTTTCATCGCGGCGAAACTGCCCATGCCACGGTACTGCTTGTAATATTTGCCGCTGATTTCAACCACCTCGCCCGGGGCTTCGTTGCAGCCGGCGAAAATGCCACCGCAAATCACCGCCTGTGAAAGCGTCAGCGCCTTCACGATGTCGCCGGATTTGGTGATGCCACCGTCGGCCAGGATGGAAACCTTTTTCTTTGCCGCCGGCTGCGAGCAGACGTAGAGCGCCGTCATTTGCGGAATGCCGACGCCCGCCACGATGCGCGTGGTGCAAATCGAACCCGGTCCCTGGCCGACTTTGATGGCGTTCGCGCCGCAGTGGGCCAGATATTCGACACCCGCCGCGCTGGTGATGTTGCCGGCGATGAGGGGTAGTTTCGGAAACGCGTCGCGCAGCACCTTCACGGTGTCGCCCACGCCTTGGCTGTGGCCGTGCGCGGTCGAAACCGCCACCACGTCCACACCGCGTTCGACGAGCGCGCCGACGTGATTGAGAATGCGCTCGCGGTCCAGTTCGCCGAACGCGTTGCGCGTGGCCGAGACTGCCGCACCGCAGAGGAGATGGAAATGAGCGTCGCGCGCCGGCTTGAACTGGGCATTGCGTTCCTGCGTGATGCGTTCCACGTCGCTCATCGTGATGAGCCCCTGCAGGTGGTCGTCGTCGTCCACCACCAGCAATTTGTGAATGCCGATGTGTTCGGTGAAAAATTTGTCGGCGCGGGCGATCGGGTCCTTGCCCAGGTCCCTTTTCTTGACGGTATGAACCTGGGCGCGTGGCGTCAGTGCCTCGGAAACCTTCTTTTTGGCGTAACGCGGTTTGACGACGTGGCCGGAGAGCAGACCGACAAGTTTGCCCTTTCGGTCCACAACCGGAAATGTGCTGAACCCGAACTTTTTCTGCTCAATCAACGCAAGCACGTCGCCGATGGATTGGTCGGGTGTGACCTTGATGGGTTCCTGAATCAGGCCATGGACGTGGTTTTTGACCCGGCTGACTTCGGAAAGCTGCTGGCGCTCGGGCATGTTATAATGGATGAGGCCAAGGCCGCCGTTCAGCGCCATGGCGATGGCCATGCGTGCTTCGGTCACCGTGTCCATGTCCGACGAAATGACCGGGATGTTCAGGTGCAGGTTTTCCGCGAGCGTGGTATCCAGTTGCGTGTCGCGCGGGAGGATTTCCGAATACAACGTCGCCAGCGTGATGTCGTCGAAGGTCAGGCCGAGTTTGTTGTTCGCCGGAAAGAATTCTTCCGCCGATTGGTAGAACTGGCTGTCGGGGTTGTCGGATTGACGCGCTGCTGCCATGTCGGAAAATGAAGCCTGGCCATGGCCTTTGGCAAGCAAAAAAGTTTATCCTCCCCGTCCTCTTCCCCGTTCTCGCAGGCGGCAGAATCGAGGACGAGGACGAAGAACGACGACGATTTACGAATGATCACCAGCTCTGACCCGTGAACCAGACGCAACCGATGCTCATGGCGGCCACCGCGCAGCTGCCCATGAGTCCGCGATAGATGCTCACACTGCTGGTCGCGTAGCGGGTGGTGAGCCAGCCGATGCCCGAGGAAAATCCCGCCATGGCCATTATGGTGCCCCCGCCAAAAGCGATGAGGTAAGTGATGGCCTGTACCTTGGTGGGCAGGGCCAGCATGGGCAATATGCCAAGGACATGCGAACTGCCGGCCAGTCCGTGCAGCGTGCCGATGGCAAAAGCCGTGTGCGTGTGCCGGTCATGCGCCTGCGGTTGGTTGTGTTTTGCCGGATGAGAGTGAACGTGAAAATGAATGTGGCGTTCGCCGTGATGGTCGTGTTCGTGTGCGTGGACATTGTGCTTGAGCGCACGGCGCAGCGCCCAGAGGCCGATACCAAAGAGAACCACGCCAACGATGCGATCGCCCCACGACGACAGCAAATCCACCGGCAGCCGGTTCCGTAACCACAACGCCAACAGTCCCACCACCGCGACGCCCGACGAATGGCCGAATCCCCAGCGCACGCCGGGAATCCACGCGGCCTTCGGGCGGCGCACCGCCAGCGGGGCGATGGCCGTCAGATGGTCCGGCCCCGTCAACACGTGAATGAGGCCGGCAATCAAACCGGTGATGGCTGCGATCATAAATTGGCTTCGGCGAAGCTGCCCGAATTTCCGGTCCGGTGCAAAGAAAACTCCACCACATCAATCAGCTGCTTCAGTATCCGATTCGCGAGTGAGCACAGCCACACGTCGATTGACGAAAACCGGCCATTTTCTGCCGCCTTGTCGCGCTGTAGTTTGGTGAACCCGGACGCGCAGCGAAGACGGGTGTCCGCGGGAAAAGCAGATTCAGTGGCTGCGAACCGCCTCAACCGTGATGTTGTGCCAGGGCGGCGGCCAGACCAATCATAAAAAACAGGGCACCGACGCAGATTCCGATAATCAGCAGGATCGTTCCGATGATGCCGCAGATTTTGCCCGCCTGGGTGTTGCCACGCCCGCTGGGGTCCATGGTGCCGGCGTCCATTTGTTTGAGGTCGCCGGAACCCATGATCCAGGCCGCGATGGCGAGTGGAGCACAAACGACCAGGCCGAGGATGCCGAAGACAAGAATGAGTGTGCCGCGATGTGGTTTCATAGTGATTCAGGGTTTAAGACCGACTTCGTTTAACTAGCAATATCTGTTCATCCCGGCAAGCTTCTTCGATGTTGGCCCGCCTGCGCGAATGCCGATGCGCCAGGCGTCAATACCGCGAAAAGGAGTATCAACCACGGAAAGGGATCTACGCCACGCCCGTGGCCGTGAGACAAATTGAATGTAGGACGCATTCGTGACACGTTCGCTGACGGTTACATCTGGAAGGAACCCCTTTGGATGTTTTTGTGCCCCACCCGTTTGCACCTCCTGTGTGTTTGAACTTGTCTTTACCTTTCGTTTTCATTAACCTAATGGTGTTCATAACTTTTTGTATTTTCACCGTGAGTCAGAGCCATGAGAAACTTGAGGGTGAAGGCGAAACGGGACTTTCCGGTGGCCTTCACGGTGATACGTTGAACAGCCAGAAGCGAAAACTGAAGTTCTTTAACAAAGGCTTTCTTCGTGAAAAAGGCATCTTCTCCCTATCAACCCAAAATTAATCTGTCGCTGGTCTTTGCGGCATGTCTGTCGTTGGCGTGTCTTGCCGGCAGAGCGGCACAGCCGGTGAAGGAATATGTCCGGATGGCCGCGGACCTGAATCAGTCACCCGTGAGTTCCGCTCCGGGGAGTTTGATCGTGTTCAACAACGCCCTCCATTTCGTGGCCAATGATGGAACGCATGGCAGCGAACTATGGAAGTTTGACGGAACGACAGCGACGCGCATCACGGATTTGTCGCCCGGCAGCGCCAGTTCTTTCATCAGTTCGCTGACAGTGTACAATGGCGCCCTTTATTTTCGGGGTTCGGGCACAACCAACGGCACCGTTGATTTGCAGTTGTGGAAATACGACGGAACCAATGTGGCCCGGATCCCGGAAATCAATTCGAGTGGCAGCGGTTTCAATCCCTTCGGCTTAACGGTTTACAATAATGCCCTCTATTTTTCGGCCAATGACGGGACCAACGGCACGGAACTGTGGAAATATGACGGTTCCAACGTGAGCCTGGCGGCGGACGTCAATCCGGGTGCCGCCAGTTCCAACCCCTCGAGCTTCTGCGTCTACAACGGCAGCCTGTTTTTTGCCGCGAGCAATGTGACCTCTGGTGTCGAATTGTGGCAATATAACGGCACGAGCGCCTCGCTGGCGGCGGATTTCAACCCGGGCACCGGCAGTTCCAGTCCGTCCGGGCTGATAGCCTTCGACGGAGTGTTGTATTGCCAGGCGACTTATCCTTCCTTCGGTGCCGAACTCTGGCTTTATGACCCGATGGAAGTCGGCCTGGCTTATGATCTCAACCCCGGCAGTCCCAGTTCGAGTCCCGCCAATTTCATCGTGTTCAACAACCTGCTCTATTTCTCGGCCAACGATGGCGTCAACGGCAACGAGTTATGGAAATATGACGGGACCAACACACCGGTGCGCGTGACCCAAATTGCCTTTGGCGGCACCAGCGCCAACCCGGCGAATCCCTGCGTTTATAACGGCGGGCTCTACTTCTCGGCCAACGATGGTTCCAGCGGCGCCGAGTTGTGGAAATACGACGGAACAAATGCGACGCGCGTGGCGGATATTGTTGCCGGCAGCGGAGGTTCCAGTCCGGCCAGCCTGACGGTGTTCAACGGCGTGCTTTATTTTGTCGCCCAGGATACCAATTCGGTTCGCGCCCTGTGGAAATACGACGGGTCGGCCGTGGCGCTGGTCACGAACGTCAATACCGGCAGCGCCAGTTCCTTTCCCTACGACGGCATCGCTTTCAATGGCGCGTATTATTTCACCGCGCTGCCGGCCAACAATGCCCCCAACAACTATTTCTACCGATATGACGGCACCAATGTCAGCGTGGTCAGCACCAGCATCTATCCGCCCAGCACCAGTGGCATCATCGCTTTCAACGGCGCCTTGTATTTCTCGACCTGGAAATTCGACGGCACCAATTTCACGGCGCTCAGCGGAAATCCATTGCCGAGCAACTACGGTTCCATGGCCGTTTTCAGCAATGCGATTTATTTTAATGGCTGGGACAATACCTACGGGAACCAATTATGGAAATGTGATGGCACGAACCTGACGCGCGTGACGACCGTCAACCCCAGCTCCGGTCTGAATCCACTGGCGCTGACTGTTTTTAACAACGCGCTCTTTTTCTTTGCCACCAGCGACAGCTCAACTTATGGCCTGTGGAAATATGACGGAGTCAATCCGCCGGCGCGTGTCGGCACGATGGTTCTCAACAGCCTCAACAATCTATTGGTCTATAACGGCGCGCTTTACATGGGCGCAGCGACCAGCGGCACGGATTTCGAGCCCTGGAAATATGATGGAACGAATTTCACCTTTCTTGGCCAGGTCAACACCGGCGGCACCAATGCCACTCCGGTATTCTGGACGACTTACCGGAACCTCGCCTTTTTCTCCGCCAATGATGGTGTTCACGGCACGGGTTACCAGCTCTGGAGTTGCGATGGCACGAATGTCACGCGCCTCTCGAATTTTGCCGTGAGCGGCGGCATCTATGCCTTTACCTTCAATGACACGCTTTACTTCATGGCCAACAACGGTGTCACCGGATCCGAACTGTGGAAATACGACGGCGCGGCCTTATCGCAAGTTGCGGACATCAACCCCGGTATCAGCCCTTCGGTGCCGGAGCCGCTATCGGCTTTCAACAACACCTATATGTTTCAGGCAACCGACGGACTGCATGGCATCGAACTGTGGCGGCTGGACCCACTTTCCAACGTGTTTCGCATCACACAGATTACCCGCCAGGGCAACGACGTTTCCGTGACCTGGACCACACCCGGCGGCTGCACCAATGTCGTGCAGGCGGCAGATGGCTTGGGTGGCACAAACAGTTTCACCGATCGCAGCTCCTCCATAGTGGCCGGCAACGGCGATATCGTGACGACCAACTATCTCGACGTTGGCGGCGCCATTGGCCGTCCGTCGCAGTATTACCGCATCCGTCAGGGACCATAGCCTGGGCGTTCTTCCGGTCGGGAATTTTTCAATCCGGCCAGCCAGTTCGTTAATCGCCTTTTGGCGGAAGTTACCCATTGGCGCCGCATTTTTCAGAATCTTGAAGCAATTATAGTAATATTACGACTGGTGATTAAAAAGATTGACTAAACATAAAAACCTGCCAAGACTGGGTTAGTGCTGGTGATGTTTTGCGCGGAAAGACATAATGAGCACAAATCGGAAATTCACGAAGGTTGTTTGCGGGCTGGTTTTGATGCAGGGATTGTTGTTGAACCTGAACGCGGAAGAGGGCCAGGACGAACAAATTCTTTTTCTACACCTCAAAATCACGAACGGTGTGGTCCGTTTGGTGGAATCAACGGCCGTGCCGGGACACCTTAAACCCGCCGTCACCGCCGAAAAACCAGGTGATCTCTATCTCGAACTGAACTCGACCAACCGTCTCCCGGTCTGGACTGACGTGGTGCCTGATCCGCTGGTACGCCGTTACGAGTATGAAGACCCCGATCATCCCGGTCAATTGAAGGTGAAGGAGGTGAAGCTGGACCAGGCGGAATTTACGGTCCGCGTCCCCGGGCGGAAGGAAGCCAATCAACTGAACATTTATCGCCTGGACCAACCCGCGGTCAAATCGGCGACAGCGGCTTCGAGCCAAACCAGAACGTTGTTGGGCAGCATTGAACTGCACGTTCCGGAGGGCGTCCGATGAAATCGTCCCGGGTGCTGTTGTGTTGTGTCTGCGTGTGGCTCTTGTCCTGCGCGCGGGTGTTTTCGCAGGCGACCCTGACTCAAATTCTTTCGAATGGTCCCCCCGCCAATTGTATCAACATCGTTTTCCTTTCCGAGGGTTACACGGCCGCCCAATTGGGCCAGTTTACGAACGATGCGAAGGCGTTTTTGAATGGTTTGCAGGCCGAACCTCCGTTTGATGCGTACCAGAATTATTTCAACGGTTATGCCATTTCGGTCGCTTCCGCAGAGTCAGGTGCCGACCATCCCTTGAGCGGGATTTACCGCAATACGTATTTCAACAGCAGCTTTTACAGTTACGGCCTTGAAAGATTGCTGACGATTCCGCCCAATAATCTCGATGGTAACTATGCGGATGGCGCGGGAAAAGCGTACGCATTGTTGCAGACTTTGATGCCCGAGTACGACCTCGTGGCCGTAGTCGTCAACGATCCCGAATACGGAGGCTCCGGTGGAGACATACTGATTACCTCGATGAACAGCGATTCAGCCGGGATTGCCGCCCATGAACTCGGCCACACCTTCGCCGGGCTCGGCGACGAGTACCCGGATGCCTATCCAGGGTGGGTGCCCTATGAAATGCCCAACGTGACGCAACAAACGAATCGTGCTCTGATCAAGTGGGCCCCATGGATTCTTGGCAGCACACCGATCCCCACACCGGATACGTCTCCGTACGCGTCGGTGGTGGGGCTGTTCGAAGGCGCCGAATATCAGACCAACGGCTGGTATCGTCCTCAACACCTCTGCGAGATGCGTGCCTTGGATAATCCTTACTGCAAAGTTTGTGCGGAAACCCTGGTAAAAGCGATTTACACCAGAATCCGTCCGATAGCGTCGAATGCTCCGGCTACCAATACCGCAGCCGCGCTCGCCAACTCGCAATCGGTCACCCTCAGCGTCGCGACCCTTCGGCCCACCACTTTTAATTTAAACGTCCAGTGGTTCACCAATAATGCCGCCTGCGGTGGCGCGACAAATTCTTCCTTCACAGTTTACGCCACCACCCTGCCGTTTGGGAGCAATCAAGTCAGAGTCGAAGTCGCCGATACCAATCCAGTGGTGCGCTCGGATCCGAGCCAGGTGCTGAAAGACAGTCGGTCCTGGCAGGTCCAAATCCTCAGTCCGCGCCTGGAATATCAGCGTTTGCCGGGCGGCATTGTTCTGTCGTGGACCACAAACGCGCAAGGTTTTGTGCTGGAATCCAAGACGAACCTTGGTCCGTTGATCTCCTGGCAACCGGCGGGCGTTCCCACGGTGGCCAGCAATCGGTACACCTTCACCGATTCAATCGGCCAGAACGTCAGATTCTATCGGTTGCGTAATTGAACCGGGAGCCAATCCCTTCATCCCGTCCGGGAAATCATCAGGGGTCGAAGGTTCGCCTCAATCCGGATAACCAGTCGGGTGTTTTTTGTGCCAGGCCCAGGCGGTCTCGACAATGTCTTCCAGTTTCGGGAATTTTGGTTTCCAGCCTAATTCGCGAATGGCCTTCCCGGCGGAAGCCACCAGTTTGGGCGGGTCACCGGGCCGGCGTGGCTTTTCAACGGCGGGAATCTTTTTGCCGGTGACGCGCTCGCACATTTGGATGACTTCGCGCACGGAGTAGCCGTCGCCGTTGCCCAGGTTATAAAATCCGGTCTGGCCCGGCTGCAACCCGAGGATGTGCGCCTGGGCGAGGTCAACGATGTGAATATAATCGCGGATGCACGTGCCGTCGGGCGTCGGATAGTCCGTGCCAAAGATCTCGGCGTGCGGCAGCTGGCCCAGTACCACCTGCAATACTCTTGGAATCAGATGGGTTTCGATGCGGTGGTGTTCGCCGAATTTTTTGCTCGCGCCGGCGGCGTTGAAGTAGCGGAAGGCGATAAACTCCAGGCCGTAAATTTTATGATACCACCGGAGGATTTTTTCAAACATCAGCTTGGACTCGCCATAGGGGTTGATCGGGCGTTGCGGCAAATCCTCGGTCATCGGAATTTTATCGGGCGGACCGTAGGTGGCGCACGTGGAGCTGAACACAAATTTCTTCACGCCGCATTCAACCGCGGCATCGAGCAGCTTGAGACCGTTAACCACGTTGTTGTGGAAATACTTTTTCGGATTGGTCATGGATTCGCCGACGAGTGCGTTGGCGGCGAAGTGCAGGATGGCATCCGGCCGGGCGGACTGGACGGCGTTGAGGATGTCGCCTTCCACTTCCGGTTCACCCGGGACAAATTTCGCACGCGCATCCACTGCCGAGCGATGGCCTTCGGTGAGATTGTCATAGACCGTAACGGGGTGCCCGGCGTTGAGCAGTTCTTCCGTGCAAATGGACCCGATGTATCCTGCGCCGCCGGTGACGAAAACATTCATGCGCCAACTATGAAAGGTGTGCGCGTGCGTTCAAAGTCCAAAATGGAAAGCGTGCGGATGGTTTCGACGCGGGTGATGAGCCATTGGCCGCTGATCTTCTGCAAGGTGAATTTCATTTCCTGCACGAGGAGTTCCTGTTCACCCAGCACGCGTGCCTCGACCGTGAAATCGGCGATGGCCGATCGTCGGTTCGGGGCGAGGGTCACGTTCACGTCGAGGAATTTGACGTTCAGGCTGTTGACATTGGAGTGGGCGGCCAGGGCGTACTGCATGATTTCGTTGCGGTCCAGAGTGGTAATCTGGGCCAGTTCAGGCACATCGAGACGGACCTCGACATTGGTGGAAAAATAACTTGCCAGGCTTTGCGCGCCGGCCACGCGCGCCAGCATGCCTTCATCGGCTGTGAAGGAAGCGCGTTTGGCGACTTCACCGAGCTGCCGGCGGATGATTTTCTCGGGACTGGGAAAGATAATTGTCCACAGCCAGACGCTCAATGCCGCCAGGGCAGCCAGCAACACAATGCGAAAGGCGATTTTCATAGGACGGCCTTGCCCACAAGATGGTTGCGCTCGACTTTCCCAAACACATGGAATTCCGCAGGCATCGAACGATTATCACCCACGACAAAATATTCGGTGAGACCCAGCTTGACGGGAGGAAGATTCCAGTCGCAACTGTATTTTTCATAAGGTTCGTCAAGGGCCTTGCCGTTGATCAGGACCGTACCGTCTACAAAGGCAACCGTATCACCGGGCAGGCCGATGATGCGTTTCAAATACATGATGCTCGGCCACGTGATACTCGGATCTGATAACCGGATGCCCACCACGTCACCGCGCCGCGGCTCGTGCCGCAGATAGGCCAGCCGGTTTACGAAATTCACCGAGCCATTCGAGTACGCCGGCAGCATGCTGATACCTTCGACGCGGACGGGCAACAAAACGAACCGGAAAACAACGAAACAGGTGAGGACCAAAACGATCAGGCGCGTGAGGGTGAGTTTCCAATTGCGGCCGATCACGACCACGCGGACCCAGCTCGGCGACTGTGCCGGCGATGAAATTGGTGAGTTTTGATTTTGCGCCGGCATGGTTCCGATTTTCGGCGCATTTGGCCAATCACGCAACTCAGATTTGGCTCATGGCCTGGTCCAGCACGGCATAAAGCCGGTTCATGGTTGCTTCGGTTTCATCGCCCATGTTGGAGATGCGGAAGGTCTTGCCCTTGATTTTTCCGTAACCGCCGTCAATCAGGAAGCCCTGGTCTTTGACAAGTTTTTGCAGCTTTGGCACATCCACCGCGCGGCCACCGGGTTTCGCGCCGTTGTTCACGCAGGTGAGCGTGACGGATTCAAAACCCTGCTCCGGGTACAGCGTGAAACCATGCTTCGCCGCCCAGGCGCGTGTCATTTCGGCCAGCTTTTGATGGCGGGCAAACCGGTTTTCCAGACCTTCGGCAAAAATATCTTCCAGCTTTGATTGCAAGGCATAGACGTGGCCGATGCTCGGGGTACTGGGCGTCATGCTCTGTTCGGCGTTTTTTTGAAACTCAACGAAATCAAAATAATAACCGCGATCCTTGATGGTGGCCGCCCGGGCCAGCGCCGCTTTCGAGCAGGTAAAAAGCGCGGTGCCGGGCGGCAGGGCAAATGCCTTTTGCGTGCCGGCCAGCAGGACATCAATGCCCAGCGCGTCGAATTCAATTTTCGTGGCGCTCATGGAGCTGACGGCGTCCACGATGAACATCACCTCGGGATATTTTTGTTTGAGCGCGGCGATTTCGGTGAGCGGACTCATCACGCCGGTCGAGGTTTCGTTGTGGATGACGGTCAGCGCATCGAACTGGCCGGTGGCGAGCTTCCGGTCCACCGCCTCGGCGCGGATGGGCGAGCCCCAGTCCACTTGCAATGCCTCGGCCGCCTTGCCGCAGCGTTTCGATACGTCGAACCATTTGTCGGAGAACGCGCCGCACATGCAGTTGAGAACTTTTTTGGTGACCAGATTGCGGATGGCGCCTTCCATCACCCCCCACGCGGACGAGGTGGAGATATAAACGAGCTGCTTCGTGTAAAGCAGTTGCTGGAGTTGCGGCTGGATGGCGGCATAAAGGTCTTTGAACCCCTGGCCGCGATGGCCGATCATCGGTCGGGAAAACGCCTTCAACGTTTTCTCGCTCACTTCGACCGGCCCCGGAATGTGCAATTTGACGTGCGCCATAAACTTTGTGAAATTTTTCACGACGGGCGGCCGAAAGGCAAGAACAGCTTTGCCAATTGCTCCACGTATATTGGCAAATTCAACCGCCAGTCACCGTTTTACATATCCATTCGCGCGAAACCACGCAACGGCGTCCGCGAACGCCTCTTGGGGAGGCGTTTGCGGCAGGCCCAGTTCCCGGATGGCCTTGGCCGGATTGAACCACATTTTGTCCTTGGCCATGCGCACCCCGGCCAGTGGCGCCCGGGGTGGCACGCCGCTAACGGAGGCGATCGCTTCGTTGACGTAAGCCATCGCCAACGCGACCCGATAAGGGATCCTCGTTTTCGGGGCCGGGATGCCGGTGATTTCCTCCAGCGCGCCCAGGGTTTGACGCATGGTCCAATTGCCCTGCGCGTGGCCCAGGATGTAGCGTTCACCCAGGCGCCCCTTTTCGGCGGCGAGAACGTGTCCGACGGCAACGTCCCGGACATGGATCCAGTTCAGCCCGGTGTCGAGATACGCCGGCAATTTGCGATTCAGAAAATCCACAATGATCCGGCCGGTGGGCGTCGGTTTTGCATCATGCGGACCAATGGGGGCGGACGGATTGACGATGATGACCGGCAGACCTTTGCGCGCCAATTGGGCCGCCACTTCTTCCGCCTGCCATTTCGAGCGTTTGTAATGATTGGTTAATTGCGTCTCCGGGACTTTCTCATATTCGTCAGCCGCCGCCGCGCCGCCGTTCACCAGTTGCGTCAGACCAATGCACCCGACGGTGCTCGTATAGATGATGCGTTGGCAACCGGCCTGGCCGGCCGCTTCAATGACATTGCGCGTGCCTTCGACGTTCGTCGCATACATGGGTTGATAATCGCGCAGCCATAAATGGTAGCTCGCTGCGGTGTGAAAGCACCAATCGCAACCGGCGGTTTCGCGTTTTAATAATTCCCGGTCGCTGAGGTCGCCGGTCACCCGTTCAATTTCCAGGCCGGCCGCTGCCTGCGGGCTGCTTCCCGGTCGCAGCAATGCCTTCACACGATGTCCGCGCGCAAGCAGTTCGCGAACTAAATTCGAGCCGATGAAGCCGGAAGCCCCGGTGACAAAACAGTTCATGATGGGCGGAAACTTTGCAGATTTTGCGGTGGCACGCCGGAAGATGCCACACATTTTTTACATCCGCTTGCTTGACTTGGGGCGAAGGTTGCGAAAAACTACTGGTGTTGTATGCCGGTCAAAAGCAGTACCAGAAAAAAGCCAAGCCGTGCCAATCAGCGTGATCTCGACACCAAGATTGAGTTCCTGGAGGGGCTTCTCCGCCGCGATCCCACTTATGTGGATGCGCTGCAGCTTTTGGGCGACCACTACACGCACCGCGGCCGTTACCTCGACGGTTTGAAAGTGGACGAACGTCTGGCCCGGCTCGAACCGCGCAACGCCCTTGTCTTTTACAATCTGGCCTGCAGTTACACCCTGACCAACCAGTTTGACCGTGCCGCCTTTGCCCTGGAAAAGGCGCTCAACCTCGGCTACCGCGACTTCAACTGGCTGGCCAAAGACCCCGACCTCCGCAAACTCCGCCAACAACCGGTTTACCGCGATATCCAGGCCAAAATCCGCCGGATGAAGATCAAGGTTTGTTGAAGGTGATCGCATGAATGTCAACGTCCGCGGACGTATCCGGCATTATCGCACCGTCACTTTCAATCCTGCGCGAAATGAGGTTCTGCTCATCGAACAACGCCTGCTCCCGCACGAATTCAAAATCATCGCCACAAAAAATTTCCGCGAAACCGCCACCGCCATTCACGACATGATTGTGCGCGGTGCCGGGGCCATCGGCGCGACCGCCGCTTATGGATTGGCCCAGGGCGCGCTGGTTTTTCGCGGGCAGGACTTGACCCGATTCCGCCGCCACGTTGACGCCGTTTATCAAACGCTCAAGGCCGCGCGGCCCACAGCGGTGGACCCCGTCAATGCGATGAATGGTGTGCGGGCCGCCATGCGCGCCGGCAAAACGGTTGAGCAACAGCAAAAACTCGCGCTTGCCGCCGCCGGGGAATTTGCCAACGAAGATGTGGCGCATTGCGAAGCCATCGGCCGCCACGGTGCAAAACTGATCCGCAGCGGCATGAAAATCCTCACGCATTGCAATGCCGGCTGGCTGGCGTTTGTGGATGTGGGCACGGCAACGGCACCCATCTATGCCGCGCAGGCACAGGGCAAAAAATTCCATGTTTTTTGCGACGAAACCCGTCCGCGTTCCCAGGGTGCGACCCTGACGGCGTGGGAACTGGCGCAGCAGAAAATCCCCCATGAAATCATCGCCGACAACGCCGCCGGCCATCTGATGCAGCGCGGCGAGATTGACCTGGTTATCGTCGGCAGCGACCGCACGCTCGGGCGTACCGGCGAAGTCGCGAACAAAATCGGCACCTACACCAAGGCGGTCCTGGCGAAGCGCCACGGCATTCCGTTTTACGCGGCCATTCCACTTTCGACCATTGACTGGCGCTTGAAATCCGGTTCTGACATTCCGATTGAGGAACGCCAGGACAACGAAGTCCTCGGCGCATGGGGAGTGGAATCCAGTCCAAAGACCAAAGTTCCGGGTCCAAAGTCGGGAAGGCGGATTTACGTTCGCGTCGCCAATCCGACGAGCAGAGCGCGGAATCCGGGTTTTGATGTGACACCGCCGGAATTGATCACGGGCATCCTCACGCCGGTGGGGATTTTCAAACCGCAGGACATTTGGAATCGACGGCGGGAATTGGGTTTCTCCGATTGAACTTGCCCCGGACAAGAATCGAAATTAGTTTAGGAATTCCCTGTGGCGGGGTAGCCAAGTGGTAAGGCAGGGCTCTGCAAAAGCCTCATCCGTCGGTTCGATTCCGACCCTCGCCTCCAACTCCAAGTTGCACTTTTGCAACGGGTTGCAGATGCCAGAGGAGGCCAGTGCCAGTGAAAGTGCCAGTGAAATCAATACCGGGCTACTACTCAACAACTACTCCGGTAAAACTCGGCAATCACTCGCGACGACGGGATTCGCAGCCCGTTTGGTGTAGCTGATACGCCCAAAGCCGCGTTCAACCTCATAGCTTCGGACAAAACGTCTGAAACTATGAAACGTCGTTACATCCTCTACCGCCGCAAACGCGGCGGCATGTTCTACATCGAAGACACTGAAACCCGGAAGCAGGAAAGCACAGGCACGAGGAATCGCGCCGAGGCCACTACGCTGCTCAATGCCCGCAATGAATCCATCCGTCAGCCGCATCTAAACCTCCAGATCGCCAAGGCATATCTGGCCGGAACGGATTCGGGCGTGTCAACGCGGACGTGGCAAAACGCACTGGACGCCATTATCGAAACCAAGAGTGGGCCAACCCAGGATCGCTGGCAGCGGGCTGCAAAAGAAAAGGCGCTGGACCTGATTCGCCATCGCGTGATTATCGAAACCCAAGCGGAGCATCTATTCGCCTGCCTCAAGGCGGGCACGGTCAGCACGAACGTTCATCTGCGGAAACTGCACAATTTCTGCCTTTCGATGAACTGGCTGCCGTGGCCGCTCATTCCCAAGCGGCTTTGGCCGGAAGTCAAATTTCAACCCAAGCGCGCCATCACGCTTGAGGAACATCAGCTCATCATTGAACGCGAGAAGAACCCGGAGCGTCGCAGCTTTTACGAACTGTGCTGGCATCTCGGCGGTTCTCAAACCGACATCGCCAATCTCAAGGCGGAGGACATTGACTGGCCCAACCAGACCATCGCCTACGCGCGGCAGAAAACCGGCAGTCTGGCCATGATTCATTTTGGCCCGGACATTGATGCCATTTTGAGGCAAATGCCGACAACCGGCAGGTTGTTTCCCTATCTGCAATCCGTCCGTTGTGGCGACCGCGCCACGGAGTTTCACCAACGCTGTGTGGGGCTGGGAATCTACGGGGTTTCGTTGCACTCCTATCGCTACGCTTGGGCGGAGCGAGCGAAAATTTGCGGCTACCCGGAGCGGTTTGCGCAAGAAGCTCTCGGACACAACAGCAAGGCCATTCACCGTGCCTATGCACGCAAGGCGCAAGTCAGACTGCCTTCATTGGAAAGCTACGAAAAGCAAAACACGGAAGGCCGCATCATTCCGTTGCTCCCGCCCTTGCCAAAGCCCGAAAGAAATGGTCACTCGATTTCGGGGGCTGGTTAAGTGTCCGGCTTTCTATGAATCGCCGTAGCTGTCTGCGCCAGTGAAAAAAAACTTAAACTATTTTTCACCTTGCAAACATTGAATGAAAACGGTGTCGAAACTGAAAACCAGCCAAGTCGCCCCGCGTAAAATCAGCGTGCTTTTGTGTCAAGTGCCGGCGGCAACAGCGGTTTTGTTCAATGTTTGCAAGGCTTCGACCACTCAATTCGCAGTTCAACAAAAGTGCGCCTGATAAAATAGTGGTGTCGTTGAATGAATCAGCGACGCAACCAAGAATGCAAAATATGGAAACAGTTGAAACAACGGACACGCTCAAAAGCATCAATACAACTCCGCATCTTTGCCGGAGCAAGGTGAAACAAACCGCACTGGAAATTGCCTCCGCAATCCGGCCAGCCAATAAATTCAGCCGGGTTGGCATGAGCTTCGTTGAACGCATCGAAGCGAAAGTCCGCG
>JANWKE010000012.1 GCA_025451535.1 Verrucomicrobiia bacterium | reverse complement strand
TGCCCTGAGAAAACAACTTTGCTATTTATCCCGCCATGGCGCACGCTGACCGCATGACGCAGCCGCTCGCGCTCGTTTTTTACGAGAAGCTGATGCCTGGCAGCCAATTGGTGAACCGGCTGCAGGATTTGAATTATCGCGTCCAGGCGGTCAACGATTTGGCGTCCCTGCAGCAATGTGCGCGCAGTGAAGGCCCCTTGCTGGTCATAGCGGATTTAGCAGGCCGGGAGGAGGTTTGCCGCGCCATTGCCGCGTTGAAGGCGGATGCCGCCACCCAGCATATCCCCGTCATCGCCTTTGCCGGGGATCAGGCAGCGGAATGGCAGGCGGCGGCGCAAAAGGCCGGGGCCACGCTGGCGGTCAGCGAGGCGGCAATTATCAATTACCTGCCCCAGTTGCTGAATCAGGCACTGCAACTGGAGTAATGACCCCGGTTCATCGAGTGTTAAAACGGTGTTTAAAACTTGTGCTTGACGCGAAGGCAATAACTATTTATTGTCGCGGCATAGGCATGAGTGCACCTCAAAAGTGACTTCAGACACGGCTGGCTTCAGTCGTGTCTTTTTCGCTTTGAAGAGTTGCGCCTGGGAAGTCAGGAGAGATTATGGCCAGTGGCAAAGTCAAGTGGTTCGATAATAAAAAAGGGTTTGGGTTCATCGCCCAAAATTCCGGGCAGGACGTCTTTGTGCATCATTCGTCTATTGTCGGCACGGGATTCAAAACACTGAATGAGGGTGACGATGTCTTGTTTGATGTCGTCGTCAGTGACAAAGGGTTGAAAGCCCAAAACGTTCAGCGCGTGCATCAACAGTAACGACTGCCGCCGTCGGAATTTAGTTTGTGTGCGCGACCCCGGGGATTTGTGTTAGCCAACGGCGGTTGAAGGGGTAATGTGTCTTCATGCCGGATTCAAAAGCAACCCGCGTCTCCAGCCTCTACCTGCATGTCCCGTTTTGCGCCCAAAAGTGCGTGTATTGCGCGTTTTACTCCGAACCGTCCGGCGGTGAACTCATCAATCGCTATGTCGCCGCTCTGATTCGCGAACTGGAAATCGTCGCGGACGATCTCCGGCCGGAAACGATCTTCTTCGGTGGCGGCACGCCGTCATTGCTCAATCTACGCCAGTGGGAGCAAATCCTCCGGGCCATGGAACGGCAGAACTTCCTCGGCGCGCAGGAATTCACCGTTGAATGCAATCCGGCCACGGTGTCAGCCGACAAAGCCAAACTGCTCCGTGACTTCGGGGTGAATCGTATCTCCATGGGCGTCCAGTCGCTTGATGAGGCTTTGCTTGACCGTCTGGGCCGGATTCATTCGCGGGAGATGGTCTTCAAATCGTTTGAGATTCTGCGCCAGGCTAGTTTTAAGAACCTCAACCTCGACCTCATGTTCGCCATTCCCGGCCAGACGCTGGAGATGTGGCGCGCCACATTGGCCGAGGCGCTGGCACTGGGCAGCGAACACCTGTCCAGTTATGAAGTCATTTATGAGGATGACACGCCGCTGTTTGCCCAACTGCAGGCCGGTGAATTCGACGTGGATGAGGAGCTGGCTTGCACCATGTATGAGGAGTTGGTCGAACGGGCGACTACCGCTGGTTTCCGGCAATATGAAGTGGCCAACTTTGCGCGCGAAACCAGGTCCAGCGAGTCCATAGTCCACAGTCCACAGTCGGGTCGCTTCCAGCCACGGACAGTGAACACTGGACTGACGACTGCGGACATCCCGGCGTTCGCCTGCCAACACAACGTGAATTATTGGCGGGGCGGTTCGTTTTACGGCCTTGGCCCCAGCGCGACGAGCTACGTGCGCGGTGTGCGCACGAAGAATTGGTCGAATACGCAGCTCTATTGCGAGCAGCTCGAGAATGGAAAGCGCGCCATCGAATCCCGCGAGGAGCTGCCGCCGTTGAAGCGCGCCGGGGAAACTGCCGCTTTTGGGTTGCGCATGAATGCCGGCTGGCCATTTGAAGAATTTCGCCGCACGACAAATTTTGATTTGCGTCAGGAATGGTCGGCGGACATGGATCAACTGGCCGGACGCGGCTGGGCGGAAATTTCGCCGGACCGTTTTCACCTCACGCCGCAAGGGCTGCGTTTCGCGGATGCGGCCGCGGAAATGTTCCTGCGTTGAGCTATTTACGATATTGGATTTACGATTTACGAGCCGTTATTCATTCCATGGCACCGCGTAAATCGTATATCGTCAATCGTAAATTCATCGTCTTCTAAACGAGCGGTAGCATGGCGGTGAACGTCGTTCCGGTTCCGGGTTTGCTTGAAACGGAGATGGTTCCTCCATGCGCTTCAACAATGGCCTTCGCAATGGCCAGCCCCAGCCCGGCATTGCCATTTGAAACCGTTCGCGATTTGTCGCCACGATAGAATCGTTCAAACACGTGGGGTAAATCTTCGGGGGAAATCCCCTGCCCCGTATCGGCAACGGTCAGCACAGCCAATCCGGATTGAGCTTCCAACTTTGCGCGGACTTCGCCGTCCGGCCGGTTGTATTGGATGGCATTGACCAGCAGATTGGTGATAACCTGCGCCAGGCGTTCGGCGTCGCCGGTAATTTCAACCGGGGCCAGTTCGGCGAGAATTTTCACATGACGTTGACCGGCAAGAGGTTTTAATTGTTCAGCGCAGTCATCCACCGTTCCGGCCAGATTAAAGCGCGCCCGTTTCATGGATTCCTGCCCGGCGTCGAGCCGCGCCAGTTCCAGCAGCGATTCAATCAACCGGCGCATTCGCTGGGCGGAACGCTGGCAGGCTTCGATGGTCTCACGATATTCGGCCGTGGTGCGCTCACGGCTCAAGGCGGTCTGGGCTTGCGTCAGTACTACCGAGACCGGCGTGCGCAATTCATGGGCGGCATCGGCGGTGAATTGCTGCTGCTGGGCAAATGCGGCTTCCAGCCGGGCGAACGTGGAATTGAGCACCGCCGCCAGCTGTCCGAGTTCACTTTCCGTTTCGGCAACGTTGATGCGCTGCGACAAGTCGCCGGCGGAAATTTTCGTGGCCGCCGAACTGATGCTGTCAATGGGCCGGAGAGCGCGTCCGACCAGCCACCAGCCGCCCGCCAAACCCAGCAGCAGTATGATTCCCCCCGCACCCGTCAATTTCAAGGCAGTGAGATTGAGTTGCTTTAATTCCGGCGCAATCGAGCAACCAACCCAGATCATTTCACCAGAGGGCAACGGCCGGCAAACCTCCCGAAATTCTCCGATGACATAGGGGGGCGGCGGCTTGACTTCTTTTGCGGGAAACTGCGAAGGGGTATTGACTGAGATCAGTGGGTGAAAAGACCGGGTGACGGTCCGGTTGGGTTGGTTGGTTGACGCAGCAAATTCTGTCCCGTCACGAAAGATAACAAAATAAAAATTGTTCTGATCGCCGGGGCCGAACAAGCCAGCAGCCTGCGGCGGCAGATGGAACTCGATCGGCGGTCGTGGGTTCTGTCCGGGTGGCCCTTCATCCGGGGGCTGGTTCAGCGGCGGAGACCCGAAAGGTTGCCTGCCGAAATCCGGCCTGCGTGGCGGTGGTGGACGGAGGGCGGCGGCAACGACTCCAATTCGGCGTTGCAATTCTTCATCTATCCGGCGCATTTGCCGTCCCCACTCAAGCTGACAGGCAGTGAAACCGAAACCGGCCAGTACCAGCACCAGAATGAGACCATACCAGAGCTGCAACCGCCATTTGATGGATTTGAAAATCATGTAATTCGGAGGGGCGAGCTATGCGAGCCCCACTTCGTTTATTGGGACTCGGATAACTCGTCCCTCCGATCATCGGTGGTTTTCATTTTCATTCGATGCAATAGCCGTGGCCGCGGCGGGTGGTGATGAACCCCGCCCCCAGCTTCTTGCGGACGTTGGAGACATGCACATCCAACAGGTTGGAAAGCGTGCTGTCATTCTCATCAAACAGGTGTTCGTAAAGCTGCGTGCGGGTGACGACTTCTCCGCGATGCAGGGCAAGAAATTCCACAAGCGAATATTCGCGGGCGGTGAGTTCGACGGGTTTTTCAGCGCGGAAAATATTGCGCGCCGCGGTGTCGATTTTCACGTCGTTGATTTCGATGACGTTCGTGGTCCGGTTCGCGCTCCGGCGGATGAGCGCGCGGAGACGGGCGAACAGTTCCGGCAGGTCGAACGGCTTGACCACATAATCGTCCGCGCCGGTATCAAGCCCCTTGACGCGGTCGCGCGATTGGTCGCGCGCGGTGAGCATGAGCACAGGGGTCTTTTTGGTTTTACGCAGCCGTTTGAGCAGCTCCCAGCCGTCGAGCCTGGGCAGCATTACGTCCAGCACGATGGCATCGTAATCGTAGCTCTCAGCACTGAACAGACCGTCCTCGCCGTTTTGGGCGGTGTCCACGGCGTAGCCTTCCTCGCGCAAGGCCTGGGCCAGGCTGCGGAGCAAATCCGGTTCGTCTTCGACAATCAGGATTCTCATGTGAACCGCGGCTGCGGCTGATTTAACACAACCGCCTTCCGCCGTCACTCTCGCAGACGCAACCTTAAGGGGAGATGAAGGCGTGAAACAAAAACTATTGAAAAAAATTTCCAGCTTCACGTCTCCTTAAGGTGCGTCCGGGTAAATTGCGTCAAAAGAAAAATTCACACCGGCAAAATAGAAAGAGAGCACAACATGAAAACCACAATGAAAACCATGCTGACCCTGCTGGCGCTTGGCGCGTCGGCCTTCCTCATCAATGCCCAGGACGCTGGCGGACCGCCACCCGAAGGAGGCCCCGGCGGCGGCGGACCACGGCACCGTCCGCCGCCGTTGCCGTTGGTCAAGGCACTGGATGCCAATCACGATCGGGTGATTGATGCCACTGAAATCGCCAATGCCGGCGCCGCCTTGTTGACGCTGGACAAAAACGGCGACGGCAAACTGACCGCGGACGAATACTTGCCGCCGATACCGGCCGACGCGCCGAAGGATGCTCCGCATCCCCCGCTGCCGGCGATCGTGAAGGCGCTGGATGCCAATGGCGACGGAGTGATTGACGCGGCTGAAATCGCCAACGCACCGGCGGCGTTGAAATCACTGGATAAAAACGGCGACGGACAATTGACACCGGATGAATTCATGGGACCGCGCCCCCACATGGGCCCGCCGCACGAAGGTGGCGCCGCGGCTGACCATGGCGGACCGCCCTCGGGAGATGAAGGCCAACCTTCCGGGCCGCCTCCGGACCAGCAATAGATTCTGTTCGAATGAACGGATCGGCGGCGGATAGTCGCGAACCAGCCGGTGTGACGCGATCAATCCGCCGCTCTTTCAATTTTCTCCCCGGCAATTTCAATCCCTTTACCCAACCGCTGAATCGCCAGAATGCCGGCCAGAATGGAAATGGCCCCGCAAGTAAGGTATGGCAGCATCGGGACCTGCAAATAAAATGTCGCGGCGAAAATGGGGCCAACGATGCGTGCCAGGGCACCGGCGCTTTGGGCCACGCCAATCGTGGCGCCCTGTTCGTTCGCCGGTGCAAGATTTGATAATAATCCAAACACCGGAGGTCGTGTCAGGCTGGAGCCGATGGCCAGCAACGCCAGTGCCAGCAACATTTTTATCCACGGCCAATCGGCGAGGCGCAACACGGCCAGCCACTTCAATTGGCCGTCGCCTTTGATAAACGGCAGCAAGGCCAGACTGATGCCGGTCAACACCAGACTGAACGCAATCAGCCTGGGCTCGCCAAACATTTTCACCAGCCGGCCAATCGCGCCGCCCTGGATGGCTGCTCCGATGATGCCGCAAAAGACGAACAGGGAAATTACAGTCGTGGCCGGTTTGGTTTCGTCCACAGTGATGCCGAGGTTGAAATTATCGTTCACCAACAGCGGCAGGGTGCTTTCAAAACAACTGAAGGCAAACGTGGCCAGGAAAAAAATCAGGATAAGCAGGCCGATTTTCGGCTGGGACAGTGTGTGGCTCCATTGCTTCAGGCGTGGGCGGCGGGTGGTTGGGTTGGAATCCGGTTTCCAGCTTTCGGCGAGAATGGAAAAGGCCAGGAGGAAATTGGCCGCGCACAGCGCCGCCGCCGTCCAGCCGGGACCGGTAGCGCCGAACAGTTTCAGCGCAATGCCGCTGATGGCCGGACCAAAGATGAATCCGAGCCCGAAGGCCATGCCAATCAAACCCATCCGTTTGGAACGATGTTCCGGCGGCGTGATGTCAGCGATGTAAGCCTGGGCAACAGTGATGTTCCCCCCGCAAGCGCCGGCGAACAGGCGGGAGATGAACAATGCCCAGAGCGCGGCGGCGTGGTTTTCAAACCCGGACCCGATGGCGAACAGGACGTACGACAACGCGGCGCCGGCGGTACTGATGAGCAGAATCGGCCGGCGACCGTGATGATCGGACAGTCGACCCCAAATCGGAGAGAAGACAAACTGCATGGCAGAAAATGAAGCGATGATGGCGCCGATGACGAAGCCGCCCGCACCGTAATGCCGGCTGTAAATCGGCACCAGCGGCACGACAATGCCGAAGCCGATGAGGTCAATGAAGACCGTCAGGAAAACGACGAGCAACGATGGCTTGCGATTCATGTCTGCAACGAACGGGAATTCTAATTGTCGTCAGAAGCGAGTCAATTTTTCCGGTCAAATATTTTCCTCGAATAACTCTGTGAATCCCTGCTTGTGAAGAACGTGTCACTAAGATTCAATAACTCCGTTTTGCTTCGAAAGCAGCTATTGAATTGTATTGTGTCATGATTGATTCCGTTTCCGAGACCGCCGGTGCCACCGCTGATTTGAAAAAGGCGCGGCGCCAGAAATCCGCCATTCGCAATCCGCAGTCCGCGCTCGCGGATCGACTGCCGCCGCATTCGCCGGAAGCCGAGCAGGGTGTGTTGGGTTGTGTGCTGCTTTCGCCGAACGAGTGCATGGGAGAGTGCGTGGAGAAGTTAAAGGATAGCGGAGAGGTTTTCTACGACCTGCGGCACCAGACGATTTTTGAAACGTTGATGGCCATGTACGACACGCGCCAAGCGATCGATGTCATCACGCTGCAACAGCAGCTCAAGGACAAGCAACTGCTGGAGCAGATTGGCGGGATAGCCTATCTGGCGCAACTCCAGGATGCCGTGCCGAGTGCGGCGAATCTTTCCTATTATCTCGACATCGTCCGGGAAAAATTCCTGCTGCGAAAGATGATTCAAACCTGCACCGAGGTTGTCGGCCGGGTTTATGATTATGAGGGCGAGGTTGATGCGCTGCTGGACGAGGTGGAGCGCGACGTATTGCGGATCTCGGAATCGCGCGTGCAGGGCGGTGCGCTGACGACGAAGGAATTGGTCAACAAAGCCATCGGCACAATCGAAAACTTTTTCAGCCGCAAAGGGACGCTCACCGGTCTGGCGACGGGTTATGCCGATTTGGACCGGATGACGGATGGCCTGCATGGCGGCGAGATGATCGTTATCGCCGCCCGTCCCAGCATGGGCAAAACGTCACTGGCGATGAACATCGTGGAACATGCGGTCCTGGAGCAAAAACTGCCGGTGGGTGTCTTCAGCCTGGAAATGAGCGCGGAGGCGCTGGTGCTGCGCATGATGTGTTCCATCGCGCGGGTGAATTTGCGGAGCATTCGCGAGGGGTTCATGAGCGAATCGGATTTCCCCAAACTGACCAGCGCGGCCGGCAAGCTGGCGAATGCAAAACTGTTGATTGACGATACGGCTGCCCTCTCCATCCTGCAGCTGCGGGCGCGGGCGCGGCGCATGGCGCAACAGCACGGCATCAAGCTTTTCGTGGTTGACTATCTGCAATTGCTCCATTCTACTGGGCGCCGAGCACAGGAAAACCGGCAGCAGGAAATCTCGGATATTTCCAGCGGTATCAAGGCGCTGGCGAAGGAATTGAAGGTGCCGGTGCTGGTGCTCAGCCAGTTAAACCGTGAACTCGAACGGGACAAAAGTCGCAAGCCGCGGCTGTCGGATTTGCGTGAATCCGGCGCGATTGAACAGGATGCCGACCTGGTGGGTCTGCTGTACAAACCCAATGCGGGTGACGATGACGAGGCCGCCTCCGGCGAGGAAGCCGATGGTGTGCCGGTCAATTTGCTGATTGCCAAACAACGAAACGGCCCGACGGGCGATATCAATCTGACATTCTTGAGGCCTTACACGCGATTTGAAAGCGCAGCCAAAGTCAGCGATGAAGATGTGCCGGTGGACCGA
>JANWKE010000011.1 GCA_025451535.1 Verrucomicrobiia bacterium | reverse complement strand
CGCTGGTGATGGACAAAATCATGCGCCGGCTCGGACTGCCGGGCAAGGCGTTCGTGCCGATGCTGTCGGCGCATGCTTGTGCGATTCCCGCCATCATGTCCGCGCGCGTCATTGAAAATCCCCGCGACCGGCTGGTGACCATCCTCATCACGCCGTTGCTCACGTGCTCGGCGCGCATTCCGGTTTACGCGATGGTCACGGCGCTGCTGTTTCCGCACTCGCCGCTCAAGGCCGCGCTCATTTTCACCGCGGCGTACGCGACCGGCGCGCTGGCGGCGGTGCTGGCAGCGGTCGTGTTCAACCGCACCATTTTGCCGGGCGGCAGCCGGCCGCTGCTGATCGAACTGCCGCCGTATCGCCTGCCCAGCCTGTGGTCGGCGCTGTTGCATACATTCGACCGCGCGAAAATTTTTGTGAAGCAGGCCGGTACCATCATCCTGGTGGTTTCGCTTGCCCTGTGGGCGCTCTCGCATTATCCCAAATCCGTGCCGCCGCCCGCCGCCGTGGCACTGACGGCGCAGGCCGCGCAACTGGACAAAGCCGGCGATCGGCAGAAAGCCGCGGAGCTTCACGCGGACGCCGACCGGTTGTCGGCGCAATTTTCGCTGCAAAATTCCGCTGCCGGCAAGATGGGCCGTTTGCTGGAACCGGTGCTGAAACCGCTCGGTTACGACTGGCAGATCGGCATCGGTATCATCAGCTCGTTTGCCGCGCGCGAGGTCATCGTTTCCACGCTGGCCATCGTTTATGGTGTCGGCCAGGACGCCGCCGAACATCACAGTGCGTCACTTTACGATTCGTTGCGGCACGCTACGCGATCTGACGGCACGCCCATGTTCACCACGGCCACCTGCGCCAGCCTGCTCATTTATTACATCCTGGCCGCGCAATGCCTGTCCACGACGGCGGTCGTGCGCCGCGAGACGGGCGGCTGGAAATGGCCGCTGTTCCAGATTGCCTACATGACCGGCCTGGCCTACCTCTGCGCGTTTATCGTTTACCAGGTGGTCAGCCGCTTCGTTCATTGAATTTACGATTTACGATTTATGATTTATGATTTGTCCGTGGTCCGCCGGACAAAAAATCATCAATCGTAAATCATAAATGAGTATACGGGTAAAAATTTGCGGCATTACCAACCTTGCCGACGCGCAGGCGGCCGTCGAGGCGGGCGCAGACGCGCTGGGGTTCAATTTTTATGAGAAGAGCCCCCGGTTCGTTGCGACGAAAACCGCGGCGGACATTTCCCGTGGGCTGCCGCCATTCACGCTGCGCGTGGGCGTCTTCGTAAATCCAGCCGAGGAGCTCGTTCGGCGCGCCATCGGCGAATGCGGCCTGAATTTGCTCCAATTTCACGGAGACGAGCCGCCGGAATTTTGCACGCGGTTCGGGCTGATGAACATGAAAGCCTTCCGCATCCGCGACACCGGGTCGCTGAAAGAATTGCCGAAATACCAGACGGACGCGTGGTTGCTGGACTCATATTCACCCGATACATTCGGTGGCACAGGTGAAAAATTCAATTGGACGCTGGCCAGTGAGGCCCAAAAACCCGGCAAACCGGTTTTTCTCGCGGGCGGTTTGACCCCGGAAAACGTCGTTGCCGCCATTCGACAGGTGCGACCGTTCGGTGTGGACGTGTCCAGCGGCGTCGAATCCTCGCCCGGCAGGAAGGATCACGCCAAAGTGCGCGCCTTCATTAAGGCGTCTAAGTCGACGGTGTGATAACATTTTCAATCGTAATTTATCCTGCGCATAAGGCACGACAATTCGCGTGCAAAGAATCGCAACATTTGAGTTAACAGCGGAAATCGGGTGTGATAGGTTGCGCGCCACGTTTTTTGAGAAATGAAAATTTCAGTGCCTAAAGAAACGCATCCGGGTGAAACCCGGGCGCCCTTGACACCGGACAGCACCGCCAAGCTGGTCAAGCTCGGCGCCCAAGTGGAAGTCGAAGCCGGGGTTGGCCTCGCCGCCGGATTTCCCGACGACGCCTACGCCAAAGCCGGTGCGACGATTGCCATCGACCGCCGGGCGCTCATCGGCTCCGGCGACATCGTGCTGCGCCTGCGCAAACCGCCGGTCGAGGAAATCGCGCTGCTCAAATCCGGTTCGATTCATGTCAGCCTGCTCGACCCGTTCAACGAAAAGGAACTGGTCCAGAAATTCGCCGAACACGGCGTCAGCGCCATCAGCATGGAATTCATTCCGCGCACGACCCGCGCGCAGAAAATGGACGTGCTGTCGTCGCAGGCAAACCTCGGCGGTTACGAGGCGGTCATTCTGGCCGCGCGGTATTCCAACAAGATTTTTCCCATGATGACCACGGCGGCGGGGACGATCCTGCCGTCCAAGGTGTTTATCATCGGCGTCGGGGTCGCCGGTTTGCAGGCGATCGCCACCGCGAAACGGCTGGGCGCAAAAGTCACCGCTTACGACACGCGGCCGGTGGTCGAAGAACAGGTGAAGTCGCTGGCCGCCCAATTTTTGAAGATTGACCTCGGCGAAACCGGCCAGACCAAGGACGGTTATGCCAAGGCGCTGACCGAGGAGCAAATCCAGAAGCAGCGCCAGGCGATGAACAAGACCTGCGGCGATTCCGACGTGGTCATCACCACGGCGCAGGTATTCGGGCGCAAAGCGCCGGTTCTCGTCACCGCCGAAATGCTCAACGCCATGAAACCCGGCAGTGTGGTGATCGACATGGCAGTCGAAACCGGCGGCAACGTCGAGGGCGTGGTTTATGACCAGGTGACTGACCGCAACGGTGTGAAGATTGTCGGCATCGCCAACCTGCCCGGCCGTGCGCCGCTTCACGCCAGCCAGGTTTATTCCGCGAACCTCCTGGCCCTCGTCGAGGAATTCTGGGACAAGCAGAACAAGACCTTCGTGTTGAAATTGGATGACGAAATCATCAAAGGCTGCCTCGTCACGCACGGCGGCAAAATCGTGAACGAAAAACTCATCGCCAAACCGAACTGATTTATGAGCGTAGAAATTCTCGTCCTGTTCGTCTTCGTGCTCTCGATTTTCGTGGGCTTTGAAGAAATCTCGAAAGTGCCTTCGATGCTGCACACGCCGTTGATGTCCGGGACCAACGCCATTCACGGCATTATCCTGCTCGGCGGCATGTTGGTGCTCGCCGCCGCGGACACGCCGCTGGCGCGGACCCTCGGCTTCATCGCGGTGGTTTTCGGTTCGGCCAACGTCTTCGGCGGCTTCATGGTCACGGACCGCATGTTGCAAATGTTCAAGAAAAAGAAGAAATAGCCATGAGTTCCACGCTTGCCCTCATTTTCATCGGTGTCGCGGTCCTGTTCATCCTCGGCATCAAATTTTTGAGTTCGCCGAAGACCGCGCGCTACGGAAATCTCCTCGCCGCCGCCGGCATGGTCGTTGCCTTCTTCGCCACGATTCCACTGATGCAACTGCACGAGTGGAATCTCAACTGCACGCTCATGGCCGTCGGCATTGTGATCGGCCTCGTCATCGGCGCGATCGGCGCGTATTCGGTCAAGATGACCGCGATGCCGCAGATGGTCGCGGCGTTCAACGGCCTGGGCGGCGGGTCGGCGGCGCTGGTCGCGAGCCTGGAATTTCTGCGGCGCTCGCACAGTCTCGAAGGCGTCGCGGTGTCTGCCGCGGTTCCGATGCTGTTCGCCACGCTCATCGGCTCGCTCTCGTTTTCCGGCAGCATCATCGCGTTTTTGAAACTAGAGGGGAAATTCGAGCGGCCGCACACGTTTCCCGGCCAGAACTTTTTGAATGGGCTCGTCCTGCTGGTGATTCGTGGTTTGGGCGGCTGGCTCACGTTTAATGCCTCCGGTAGCAATTCGGCCACCGCTTTTGTTGTCATGTTCGTGCTGGCACTGGCGTTCGGCGTGGCGATGGTCATGCCCATCGGCGGCGCGGACATGCCGGTCGTCATCTCGTTGCTCAACTCCTTCACCGGTCTGGCTGTGGCGGGAGACGGTTTTGTCATCAACAACCTTTCGATGATCGTCGCCGGCACGCTCGTCGGTTCGTCGGGCACGCTGCTCACGCTGCTCATGTGCAAGGCGATGAACCGGCCGGTCACCAACGTTTTGTTCGGCGCCTTCGGCTCCGGCGGCGGCAGTCAGGCGGCGGCCGGCGGTGTGGCGGGAACCGTCAAACCGATTCAAGCCGACGAGGCCGCGTTGCTGCTGTCCTACGCGCAGCGGGTCGTGATCGTTCCCGGTTACGGCATGGCGGTGGCGCAGGCGCAACATTCTGTGCGCGAGCTTTCCGACGAACTCGGCAAGCGCGGTGTCGAAGTCCAGTTCGCCATTCATCCCGTCGCCGGCCGCATGCCTGGCCACATGAATGTGCTGCTGGCCGAGGCGAATGTTCCCTACGACCAGCTTCAGGAAATGGAAGCCATCAACCCCTCGATGGACCGTGTGGACGTCTGCCTGGTCATCGGTGCCAACGATGTGGTCAATCCCGCCGCGCGCGAGGAAAAATCCAGCCCGATTTACGGCATGCCCATCATTGAAGCCGACCACGCCAAGACCGTCATCGTGATGAAACGCTCGATGGCGAAGGGCTTTGCCGGCATCGAAAACCATCTTTTCTACAAGGACAACACCCGGATGCTCTTCGGCGACGCGAAGGCGTCGCTCAACGCGCTTGTCGCGGCGGTAAAGGCGAGTTAGAAATCTTTTCAACCGCGGAGACGCAATTGTGCGCTTGTCAGATCATGGCAAGCGGCGTATTCCAACCGCGTGAACAAAAAATTTGCTGCAATTATTCTAGTCGTATTAATTTGCAGTCTCGCCCTTTGTGGGGAAATCCACAATGCGGTCAAAAATGGCAACTTGGAAAAAATTAAGACACTGCTTGAAACGAACTCAGATTTAGCCTCCGTTAAAGATTATGGCGGACAAACACCATTGCATTGGGCCGCGATAACTGGAAACAAAGACGCGGCAGAATTACTGATAAGCTATAAAGCCGATGTCAATGCGAAGAACAATGGCGGCGAAACTCCGTTACATATTGCGGCAAAACATGGCAGTCTGGAAATTGTAGAACTGCTATTGGCAAACAAGGCCGACGTTAACGCGAAAAATAACAATGGATGGACGCCTTTGGATGGCGCAAGCAGAAATGTAATTGAATTACTACGCCAGCATGGCGGAGAAAATATTGGCACTGCTACAAATAGCGGTGAGTTTTTTGAGGCCGCCCGAAATGGAAATTTGGAAAAAGTAGAGACTCTCTTAAAAAACGATCCTCACTTGGCGTTAATGAAAGCTGACAATGGTTGGACCGCTTTAGATTATGCGTCATTTTATGATCACACGAATGTCGCGAAACTGCTGTTAGATAACAAAGCTGATGCCAATGCGAAGGATGGGAAAGGCTATGCTCCTTTGCAATGGGCGGCAATCTGTGGACACACAAACATGGTAAAATTGCTGTTAGCTGGTAAAGCCGATGTAAATGCTATGAATATAGACGGCGATACGCCTTTGCACTCGGCAGTGTTTAACAATCACAATGACGTAGTGGCATTGCTGTTGGCCAACAAGGCTGAGATTAATGCTAAAAATAGCAAGGGAGCAACGCCTCTATATGTGGCGGCAATTTCTAATCGCAAAGGTATTGTCGAATTGTTATTGGCAGAAAAAGCTGAGGTCGATGCGAGGGATACGGCCGGTTGGACGCCGCTGCATGCAGCAGCGTTTAATGGCCGCACTGAAATCGTGAAATTGTTATTGGCCAATGGCGCGGATGTTAATGCTAAAGACAAATGGGGTATTACGCCTTTGGGGGGTGCCGAAAATAACATACAGGTAATAGGGCCAATGGATAAACTGATGCAACATGACCTTCAAGACGTTATTGATTTGCTTCATCAGCATGGCGGCCACGAATAATTCTCCGCGTCTCTGCGGTTAAATAATTCTTTGCGTCTTTGCGTCTTTGCGTGAGAATTGCGGTATGAGTTCAGTTGCCGCAAAAAATCTACCCGACGCCCAGGGCCATTTCGGACCGTATGGCGGGCGCTTTGTGCCGGAAACGCTGGTCCACCCGTTGCAGGAATTGGAGAACGAATACCGGCGTGCCCAGAAGGACCCGGTGTTCAAGCGTGAGTTCAAGTACTACCTGAAAGAATTTTGCGGCCGGCCCACGCCCCTTTACTTTGCCGAACGGCTGACCAAAGAACTCGGCGGGCCGAAAATCTATCTCAAGCGCGAGGACCTGCTCCACACCGGCGCGCACAAGATCAACAATTGCATCGGCCAGATCCTGCTCGCCAAACGCATGGGCAAGACACGCATCATCGCCGAAACCGGCGCGGGCCAGCACGGCGTCGCCACCGCTACCGTCGCCGCGATGTTTGGCATGAAATGCGTGGTCTACATGGGTGCGGTGGATTGCCAGCGGCAGGAGCTGAACGTCTATCGCATGAAAATGCTCGGCGCGGAGGTGGTGTCCGTGAAGGCCGGGCAACAAACGCTCAAAGAAGCCATCAACGAAGCCATGCGCGACTGGGTCACCAACGTGCGCACCACGCATTACATCCTCGGCACGGTCTATGGCGCGCATCCGTATCCGGAAATGGTCCGGAATTTCCAGCGCGTCATCGGCGACGAAGCCCGCCGGCAGATCCTCGAAAAGGAGAAGCGCCTGCCCGACCTGCTCATCGCCTGTGTCGGCGGCGGGTCCAATTCGATGGGATTGTTCTATCCGTTCCTGGATGACCAATCTGTGAAGATGGTGGGTGTGGAGGCGGGCGGCCTGGGCATCAAACCCAACCAGCACGCGGCGCGGTTTCACGGCGGCTCGCTCGGCGTGTTGCAGGGCACGCGCAGTTACATTCTGCAGGACGAATACGGCCAGATTCAACTGACCCACAGCGTGAGTGCCGGGCTGGACTACGCCGCGGTGGGGCCGGAACACGCCTGGTTGCACGACCAGAAACGCGTGGAGTACACTTACATCAAAGACGACGCGGCGCTGGCGGCGTTCATGAAACTGGCGCGGCTGGAAGGCATCATTCCCGCGCTGGAAAGCGCGCACGCCATTGCCGAAGTCATGAAACGCGCGCCCAAGCTGGGCGAGGACAAGCTCATCATCGTGAACCTCTCCGGCCGCGGCGACAAGGACGTATCGCAGGTGGCGGCAAAAATTAAACTTTGAAGAAAGCGGGAACGGATTTAAGTTGAAACTGTGAAACGCACTTTTAACGCCGTCATCAAACGGGACGAAGGCTGGTGGATTGGCTGGGTGCAGGAAATTCCCGGCGTGAATTCCCAGGGGAAAACGCGTGCGGAACTCATGAAAAATCTCCGCTCGGCTCTGAAGGAAGCTTTGGAATTTAACCGCGAAGACGCGCTAGCCGCCGCAAAAACGGATTACGAAGAAGAAGCCATCCTTGTGTGAAACGGCGGGAGCTAATCCGGCATCTGGCCGCGCAGGGTTGCGTGCTCATCCGCGAAGGCAGCAACCATTCTTGGTGGGGCAATCGATCGGCAAACCGCCGCTCCGCCGTACCGAGGCATACGGAAATCAACAAATTCCTCGCCCGGAAAATTTGCCGGGACTTGGGAATTTCTGAACCATGAAACGCGCCGAAGATGCGCAAGAATCAGCTTACCATCGTGAACCTCTCCGGTCGCGGCGACAAGGACGTGGCGCAGGTGGCGGCGAAGGTGAAGTTGGAAATGCCGAAATGAATTGGTTGACAATTTAATGAAACAAAAAGTTGCTCTGCCTGCCGAATTCCATTTCTGCCACAACTATTGTTTCTTCCTTCACGACCAACTAGTTGAAACATTGATTTCGGGTGAAAAGGCAAAAATCTTCAACATCCAGATAAAGCACAGAAACAAAAACGAAGCCCGGGAAATGGGCAGACATTCCGGGGAAGCACTTGTGACTTGGTTGGAGACTCATGGCTATAAAAATGAAGTGCGAAAGCTCTTCTACAAACAAATCTGCGCTGCTTTACTTTCGGATTTCCTACATTTTATTTACGAAGCATTACAGAGTTCAAAAAAAGGAAAGTTGACTGTTGCTTATGCATTGCTCAGAAAACCGCTGAAAGACAATTTATTTTTACTCGAATGGTTGCTGGCAAGGCCCGCAGAGTTTTTTCAAAGATTTGAAGGGCAGAATCCCAAGCGATTTCAATTACCATCAAACACGAAGGAACAAGAGCAAATTGCAATCATCCGTGAAGCGATAAAAGCAATCGGACAAGTTGAATGGATTCGAGCAGAATTTGTTCATGCCTTAAGGTTCAAGAAAAATTTGCCTTACGGGTTTGAGCCGCTGTGGCAAAAGGCAAACCATTTGGTAACAACGTTTGATTTTTTAGAAACAGAGCCTAGCAATTTTAATTTTGTTTTTTCCGATAAAGAGGCTCGCTATTCGCAATGGGTCGGCATCTATTGGTTTCTTCCGATCTTGCTTTATCACGCCGTATCCGTTGTTGAGGCGCTTTTGGGCAAGTTTGCCAAGCGGATTTGTCACGAGGTTGATATTGTGCCATTAAGATCAACAGCCGGATTGTTGTTGTGCATGCAGCGGCCGCCAATAGCCGACAAATTGGAAGAGGTCCAGCATCTATTCAAAGAACATTTTGAAAATGCTGGACTCAAATGTCCGAGATGCTCCGCTTCATATGTCATGAATAAGAGGAATCTGAAACAATTCTATCTGACTGGTTCAATCAAATGTCGAAACGGTTGCGGTTCTTTGAATTTACATTTCGAAAATCGTAAGCGATTAAAATGACAACGACCCTCAACCCTCGCCACCCGCATTGCTGCGGCGATGGGATTGCTCGCAGTAGGGTTTAAAAAAAACGGCGAGCAGAAAAATTGTTCGGCCCGCCGCGTGGTTTTACGCCTTGCCGCCGAAGGTGCAGTGGTCGTCGAGATCGAGGTAGTCGAACCAGGTGTGGATGTCCTCGCGCAACGTGCTCAGTTTTTTCAACTGTTCGGTAATAAATTCCAGCGTTTCGATATCGCCGTCCGGCGTGCGGCGCTCATGATATTCGCTCCACGCGGCGATTTCCCATGGCGGGCGTTGGTGTTTCGCGTTCGCCTGAATCCAGTTGAGGATTTCCCAGTCGCCGCCGCCTTTGGCGAGTTCCTGTTTCAGCGATGCGTGGTCGAGGCCGACGAAGTTGAAAAAATGCCGGTCCATGCCTTTGCCGGCGTAATGATATTCGCCCAGTTTGCCGGCGAGCGCCGCGCGTCCTTTGTCGAGGATGCGCGGCAGCAGGACATAACCGCCCAGCCGCACACGCGGGCTGCGCGGCGGGCGTTGTGTGAGGTCAGGTGCAATAGCGGACGTGCTCATAAACAATTCACATCAATATGCACGTGTTTGGCGTCGACTCAACGATAACCGCCGGAGACCAGAAACGTTTCGCCGGTGATCCAGCCGGAATCCGCCGAGGCCAAAAACGTCGCCACGGTTGCCACGTCCTGCGGCTGGCCGATGCGGCCCAGCGGCGTTTGCGCTTCAGCCTGTTTCTGAAAGTCGGTGCCGATAATGCCTGCACCATGGGTGCCCTCCGTTTCAATCATGCCGGGGTTGATAGAATTCACGCGGACTTTTTTAGGTCCCAATTCCCGGGCGAGCGACTTGGTCACGGCATCCACCGCCGCCTTGGTGGCGCTGTAAACCGCCGCATTGGGCAACGGGTTGACGCCGACCACGGAGCTGATGTTGATGACACTGCCGCCGTCACCGTTGAAATGCTTCAACGCTTCCTGTGTCGTGAGAATCAGGCCGAGCACGTTCGTGTTGAATTGCTTGTGGAAATGGTCCTCGCTGATTTGTTCGAGCGGGCTGAATTCATAGACGCCCGCGTTGTTGACCAGAATATCGGTCTGGCCAAATGCCTTCTTTGTTTCGGTGAACAGGCGTTCGATGTCCGCCTTCTTCGCCACACTGCCCTGCACAGCGATGGCTTTGCCGCCTTGCGCGGTGATTTCACCGACGATCTTGTCCGCGCCCGCCTTGCTGGAGGCGTAGTTGACGACGACGGAGGCGCCTTCGGCGGCCAGATGTTTGGCAATGGACGCGCCGATACCTTTGGACGCGCCGGTGACAACGGCGACCTTGCCCGTCAGTTTTTTGTTCGTGCTCATGTTGTGTTCTTTCTCCTTTAGTTTTGTTGTTTTGTTATTGCGACTGTAAAAGTAACAGTTATGGGGAAATTTTTTAGTTTTTGTTCAACTGGGAAACGATCTGCTCGAGGGTGATGTCATCCAGGCTGGTTTCCATGGCCTTCTGAGTTTTGTCCAGGGCCCGGTCGAGCGCCTCCTTGATGTGGCAACTCACCGGACAGGCTTTTTGCTCGGTGTAATGGTGGATGGAAAACGCCTTGGGCGCATCCACAGCCCGGTAAATGTCCAGCAGCGAAATGTTCTTCGCGTCTTTGGCGAGCCAGCACGCGCCGGTCTTGCCGATGGCCGTCTCCACCAAACCCGCCCGGGACAATTTGGCGAGCGTCCGCCGCACAAAACTGGGGCTGGTATTGACGCTCATCGCCAGTTGGGCCGAGGTCGTGTCCCGGCCGGAACGGTAACCGAGGGCGGCCATGAGGTGGACCGCAATCGGAAACTGGGTGTTAATCGCCATAACTGTTACTATTATAGTCACAATTAAAAATGACGCAAGTGATTTTTTTGAAATATTTTTCGCCGTCAAAAGACGGCCGAAAACCCATATTTTCCGCTGAAACATTTGAAGATTTGAGTCTCATTACCTCGGCACCTGCGCACTTACCAGCGAGCGTCTTACGCCGTAATGTTTGAAGCGGCCCGCGAAATCGAAATGTTGTAACGTCTTCCCTCTCATGTACGTATTAATGGCATTGAACTTTTTACATGGCCATGGAGTCGAATAATCGCAAAGGATGAAAGGAGAATTATGAAATGCCGATATGCAATTGGTGTCGCTGCGTTGTCACTCTGCCTCGGCGCTGTCATGGCGCAGGCGCAATATTATTCCTATTTGCCGGAAGGCGCCGGCCCAACTTTTCGCCTCGGTGTAGGCCCGTCCTTTTTCCAGGATGGCCAGATAACTCAGTTTTCAACTCCCGGCGTCGCACCCACCGGGCCGGTTCCTAGCAAAGTGGATTATGATACGGGTCTGGCCTTTGACGCCGCTCTCGGCTGGGCCTTCAACCAATACGCGGCCCTGGATTTTGAAACCGGATTCATTGGCGCAAAAATCAACAACGTGCCAGGGTATCTTTCGGACAACTCGCGGCTGTATAACGTGCCGTTTATGGTCAACGCCACGCTGTCGTATCCGATTCCGCGCACCAATATCATTCCCTATGTCGGAGCGGGCGTTGGTGGTGCTGACATGGTGTTCGATACTGACAATTTTCAAGACAGCGCCGGCATAAATGGGGTGGTCGGCAGTGAAAATGACGTGGTATTCGCCGGGCAGATTTTTGCCGGCGTGCGTTTTGCGTTGTCTCGCCACCTGATGCTCGACGTCGGCTACAAATACTTTGCCACCGAGGACCCGACCTTCACCTATCCGCCGGATAATTTTAATGTCGGCTTTAAGGGTGCCCGGACGCATTCCGTCCTGTTTGGGCTTACGTTTGACTTCTGACCCTGCCGCGTCCGCCGGCTTTGCATTCTGAATTCACCCGGCTATTTTAACGGGTGATGGAAGCTGCACGACCATGGCCGCGGTTGGCGCCGCAAGGCTGGCTGGGATTATTCCTGCTGGCGGTATGCTGGCCGTTGAACTGGATCCTGCCGGGCCAGCGGACGGCCTACCTGTTCTTCCCGCTTTGGCTGGGTTACATCCTCCTGGTGGACGCACTGGTCTTTTGGCGGAGCGGCGCCTCATTGTGGACGCGCTCGCGAATAGGGTTCGTCCTGCTCTTCGTCCTGTCCGTGCCGGCTTGGTGGCTGTTTGAAATCATCAACGACCGGACGGGCAACTGGGAATACCTCGGCGCCGGCACCTTCACGCCGCTCGAATATTACGCGCTCTGCACACTGTCGTTCTCGACCGTCATGCCGGCCGTGTTCGAGACGGCGGAACTGGTGCGGACGTTCCGCTGGGTAAAGTCAATCCGGCCCGGGGTCCGGATTCCGGATTCGCCGCGTGTAAATGCGCGAATGCTGTTCATCGGTGTGATGATGCTGGCGTTGACGTTGGCCTGGCCGAAATTTTTTTATCCATTGGTCTGGATTTCGCTGGTGCTGATTTTCGAGCCGGTCAACCGCTGGCTGGGACGGCGACATTTTCTGGAATGGCTGCAACACGGCGACTGGCGGCCGGTGATTTCGCTGTCGCTGGGCGCGCTGATTTGCGGGTTTTTCTGGGAGATGTGGAATTACTGGTCGTGGCCGCAATGGATTTACCACACACCGGGCGCGGGGTTCCTCCACATTTTTGAAATGCCGCTGCTGGGTTACGGCGGTTACATCCCGTTTGCCTTGGAGCTATTTGCGCTGAAAAATCTGCTCTGGCCGCGCGAACCCAGACTGGAACTTTGAACCAGATCGTTCAGCGGTGAAGCGTGCCGTCCGGTTCCGGCGGCGGGTTGGTAATGATGCGGGCGCCGCGTTTGTAGGCGAAATACGAGTAGGTCCATTGCAGCAGCACGGCCAGCCGGTTGCGAAAGCCGATGAGGAAGATGAGGTGGACGAACAACCACGCCAGCCAGGCCGGATAACCGGACATCTTCAATCGGCCGATCCACGCCACGGCTGCCGAACGGCCGATGGTCGCCATCGTTCCCTTGTCCCAATATTTGAACGGCGGACGCGCCCCGCGACTGGCCGCGGAATCCAGTTCGCCTTCAATGACCCGCGCGACGTGGCGTCCCATTTGCATCGCCGCCGGGCAGATGCCCGGAACCGGTTGGCCGGCCTTGCCCATCACCAGCGCGAGGTCGCCAATGGCGAAAATTTCCGGATGCCCCGGCACACTTAAATCCGGATTCACCTTAATACGGCCGGCCCGGTCCAGTTCCACGCCGAGTTTCCGGGTGAGCGGCACGGCGGCAACCCCCGCGGCCCAGACGATGTTTTCTGCACGAATGGTTTCACCGTTGGCGAGTTCCACTTCACCGGCCCGGATGTTTTTCACCGGTGTTGCAGTGCGCACCTGTCCGCCGAGTGCCTCGAGCTGGCGTTGGGCGCTGGCCGAAAGGTCCGGCGGGTAATTCGAAAGCACCCGCGGTGCGCCTTCAATCAAAATGATTCTTGCCTGCGCGGGATCAATCCGTCGGAAGTCGCGTTTCAACACCGTCCGTGCCAGTTCAGCAAATGCACCCGCCAATTCCAGACCGGTCGGCCCGCCGCCCACGATGACGATGGTCAGCAACTTGTCACGCTCCGCCGCGTTCGTTTCGTTTTCGGCCCGTTCAAACGCAAGCAGGATGCGGCTGCGGAGGCGCAGCGCGTCGTCGAGCGTTTTCAGGCCCGGTGCGAATGGCTCCCATTCGGGGTGGCCGAAGTAACCCGTCTGACTTCCCATCGCCAGCACGAGAAAATCATATTCCAGCGTGCTTTCGCGGAGAGTGACTTTCCGGTGGACGAGGTCGAAATCCGTGGCTTCACTCAGCAACACCGTGACGTCGGGCCGGCGGGACAGGATGGAGCGGATGGGCTGGGCGATTTCCGGCGCGGAAAGTCCGGCGGTGGCGACCTGATACAGCAATGGCTGGAAGAGATGATGATTGGTGCGGTCCACCAACGTCACGCGCACACGGGGATGCCGGAAATATTTGCAGAAAAACAGGCCCCCGAAACCCGCGCCCAACACAACGACATGAAATGTTTTATCGTCCGCCACGGGTTTAATTTCGACGAATCGGAGGGAAATGCAAAGTGCGGTGTTCAGCAAATGCGGATGACTTTTATTTTGACGCATGTTCTAATGGCTCGACTGCCAGCATGAACCGGGTCCTCGCTCTCGCCACCAATCTTTTCCCGATTTGGGTCCTGCTCGGCGGCGCGCTGGCGCTGGCGCACCCGGCCTGGTTCACCTGGTTCAGCGGCGACTTCATCACGTGGGGACTGGCGGTGATCATGCTCGGCATGGGCATCACGTTGAGCGTGGACGATTTCGAAAGGGTGTTGCAGATGCCGCGCGCGGTCGGCATCGGCTTCGTCGCGCATTACGCCATCATGCCGTTCCTCGGCTGGAGCATCGCGCGCCTGATGAAACTGGAAACTCCGCTCGCCGTGGGGCTGATCCTGGTGTCGTGTTGCCCCTGCGGTACGGCGTCCAATGTGGTCAATTACATCGCAAGGTCGAATGTCGCGCTGTCGGTGCTGATGACCATGTGCTCGACGCTGGGCGCGATTGTGATGACGCCGCTGCTGACGAAATGGCTCGCGGGCGACTACGTGCCGGTGCCCGCGTGGGGGCTTTTCCTGAGCACATTGAAAATCGTGCTCGCGCCGGTGGTCATCGGCGTGGCGCTGAATCGTTATGCGCCGCGGTTTGTAAAATTCGTGCTGCCGGTATCGCCGCTGATCTCGGTGCTGACCATCACACTCATTTGCGCCAGCATTATCGGCGACAGTGCGGACGCTTTCAAACGTTCGGGTAGTGAACTCATTCTGGCGGTGTTTTTCCTGCACAGCGGCGGATTCTTGCTGGGCTACTTTGCCAGCCGGCTGCTGCGTTGCGACGAATTGACCAGCCGCACCATCTCTGTGGAAGTCGGCATGCAAAACTCCGGGCTGGGCGCGGCTTTGGCCAGGGCGCATTTCGCGGCGATGCCCTTGACCGCCCTGCCCTGTGCGATTTCCGCAACATTTCATTCGGTCATCGGCAGCATCCTCGCGGGGATCTGGCGATTGCGGCCGGCGCGTACCAAACTTGTTAAAACCACGCTTCTTCGCTAGTTTAGCCGGGTGATTTACGACGCGTCATTGGACGAGTTGCGGCAAAAAGTCTGGGACGGCCAACGCATCAATCCGGCGGAGGCCCTGCGGCTTTACCATCTGCCGCTGGAGGAACTCGGCGCGCTCGCGGATCGCCGCCGCCAGCTCGCCAAGGCGAACGATTTCGATGGCCGCGGCAACGACTTCGTCACTTACATCGTTGATCGCAACGTCAATTACACGAACGTCTGCAATGTCTATTGCAAGTTCTGCGCATTCTACCGCGTGGAAAAGGACAATGACGCCTACGTCATTACGTTCGATGAGATGGACCGGAAAATCGAGGAGACGATCGCGCTCGGCGGCACGCAAATTTTGATGCAGGGCGGGCACCATCCGAAATTGACCAAGCAATGGTATCTCGATTTGCTGTCGCACATCAAAAACAAGTTTCCCGGCTTCAACATTCATGGTTTCAGCCCGAGCGAATTCATCCATTTCCGCGAAGTGTTCAACGAACCGCTGGATAAAATCATCGGTGATTTCAAGGCTGCCGGGCTCGGCTCGATTCCCGGTGGCGGCGGGGAAATTCTGGTGGACCGCGTGCGCCAGCGCATCTCACCGCTCAAGGCGATGAGCGACGACTGGCTGGAGGTCATGGATGTGGCCCACCGGTTGGGTTTGTATTCCAGCGCGACGATGATGTTCGGCCACGTCGAGACGATTGAGGACCGCATCGAACATTTGGAGCGGTTGCGCGCGCAGCAGGACAAGTCACTGCAATACGCGGTAGGGTCGGCGCCCGGCGACCGTACCCCCGGCCGTTTCACCGCGTTCATCTGCTGGACGTTCCAGGCCGAGCACACGAAGCTCAAGGCGCCGACCGTCGGCGCGCACGAGTATTTGCGGACGCAGGCGCTGGGCCGGATTTACCTCGATAATTTCACCAACGTCCAAAGCTCCTGGGTCACCCAGGGCCAGGAAATCGGCCAGGTCGCGTTGAAGTTCGGCGCGAACGACCTTGGCAGTATCATGATTGAGGAGAACGTCGTGAGCCAGGCGGGCACGACCTTCCGCATGACCGTTGCCGACATGCAACGTTTGATTCGCGACCTCGGCTATGAACCGCACCAGCGTGACAACTGGTATCGGCTGGTGAATTGAGCGTTACTGGACGTCGAGCTGGAGCACGGTGACGGAATCCGCCGGCAGCGTGTAAACGAACACCGGCTTCACACCTGAAACTTTGGTGGTAACCGGCGCAACATTGTTTGGATGGTCAATCGTGTTGTTTGCGTCCGGAGCGGCGGCCAGCGTAGTCGCCGTGCCCGTGGGTTTGAGCCCGGTAACGCCTTTGCAATCCAGTTCAAGCGGTTGTGGCGCCGCCTGGGGATTCACCAGTTTGATCAGGATGGCCCCGCGCTGGCTGTCTTTGGTCACCGAATAATGGAGCGCGGCACCATCCAGCGAGGCTTTGAGAATTTCGTCGCCGACGTTCCGGCTGAACATCTTGAAGGCATAGTAGCTGGGCGAGCCGTAACAGTGGAGGGTGTCGTATCCGATGAAATCGGGCCGCCATTGTCTTGCGCCCGGATTTACGTTCACGAATAACGGTGCATAACATTGCATTTTTACGAGGTCCGAATTCCGTTCCATCGCAGTCATCCAGGTCGCGTCGCCCAGCGCCGCGGTCATGTCGGCGGTAGGCAGTTCCTTCGCCGAGCGCCCGTTCCAAGGGGGAAAAGAAGTCTCGTAGGCGGCCCACTCGCCCACAAAGATTTCCGGGCCTTTGCGGTTGTAGTTGTCAAAATGCGCCGAATCGTTCAGGAACGTTCGAGCGGGACGGTAGTAGTGCTCATCGAGCATATCGGGCTGGCGGCTATGCACGCGCAGCGTTTCCGGTTGCTCGGTGCCGACGGTGGAAATGCATTTGAGCTGGGAATACTTAGCTTTGATCGCGTCGGAAAATTGCGCGAAGCGCTCGTCGTAGGAACCGGATCGGTCAAACCAGTCTTCGTTGCCGATCTCGACATAGTGCATGGGGAACGGTTCCGGGTGACCATCCTTGGCGCGTTGGGCCCCCCATTTGGTGGTTACCGGGCCGGTCACGTATTCGATTTCATCCAGCGCGTCCTGCACATAGGGTTCCAGATCAGGACCGGGATTTACATGCTTGCCCCCAAGCGAATATCCGGCATAGACCGCCAGTACCGGCTCGGCGCCCATGTCTTCGCACCAACGGAGGAACTCCAGCAGTCCCATGCCGTCCGTGGAACGGTATCCCCACGGACAGGGATGGCCGGAGCGCTGGCTGAGGGGGCCGATGGTTTTTTTCCAATCGAAGCGGGTCGCGACCGTATCGCCTTCCAGATAATTTCCTCCCGGAAACCGCAGGAACTTGGGTTTCAAGTCCACCAGCATTTGCAGCAGATCCGGGCGAAAACCATTCGGCTGGTCCTGCCACGTCGGCGGAAACAGGGAGACCAGAGCAAACCATACTTTGCCCGGCTGGTCCAGGGTCAGGACGTAACGCGTTTTCGCGGTCGGTTTCGCTTTGCCCGTTTCGAGGGTGACCTCGTACGGTTTCCAATCCTGCGTCAACCCGGACACTTCACCCCGGGCGTAAACCTTGCCCCCGTCATCGGCCTGGATGGAGACAATCACCGATCCCGAAAATCCCGGCGCCGCCTTCGCGTAAAACGAGGCGTGATAGCGCGCGGCCGGCCGGACCGGAATCCCCCAATAACCGTCGTTGGCAATACCGGCCGGGTGGCGTTTGGAAGCTTCGCTCACTTCTACCCGCAAACTGACCGGCAGCGCGTCGTTGAGCGGCTGAGACGGATCCAGCGTCATGGTTGCGGCCGAACTCTTGTCCGTCACCACCGACCAGTGCACGGGCGCATTCGGGTTGTCCAGAAACGCGCGATTCTGGACCAATTCGCCGTAGAGGCCGCCGTCGTAGCTGTGATTAATCTCCTCGGTCATCAGTCCGTAAAGCATGGGACTGACGTTGGCGACGGGTTGTCCGGCTTCAATGGTAAGCGTGGGATTCGCTGCGCCGGCGGACGCGAAGGCGCAAACCAAAAGCAGAGTTACAATGGATTTAGTCATCGTGATGTCAGTGTTTTTATTCGTTGCTCTTTCTCAGGTCACCGGCCATTTACAATCCGACTTGAATCAAAACCGGCCACTACGAAATGAGGACTACGTATCATTTTCAATGCTTCAATCAAGAGTTTTCTGATTGCGGCGCAGAGTGTCAAAACCAGGATTTGAACCAAGGGCAAAAGTCTTTTGGTGCAGAATTATTTATGGATTTACGGCGGATTTTTGCGAAACTGATCTTCCGATGAATCCGTTAATCAAACTTTTGCTCGAAGGCGGCGGCTTGAGCACGGCGCAGATGGCGCAGGTGCTCAACCTCTCGGAAGTCGAGGTCAACCGCCAGTTGGATCAACTCAAAAAGGATCGGCTCCTGCTGGGCTGGCGGCCGGTGTTGAATCTGGCCGAGGAAGACGCCGGCATCGTGCACGCCGTCATCGAAGTGCGCATCACGCCCGAGCGCGGCGGCGGCTTCAACCGCCTGGCCGAGCGCATCAGCCGGTTCGACGAGGTCGAGTCGTGCTATCTCATGTCCGGCGGTTACGATCTGCTGGTGTTTGTCAATGGCTCCAGCCTGCAAAAGGTGGCGGGATTTGTGACGGAAAAACTGTCCACGCTCGAAGGCGTGCTGTCCACGGCCACCCATTTTCTGCTGCGCACTTACAAGGAACAGGGATTCCTCCTGGACGTGAAGGCCGGGGAAAACGACCGGTTGAAGGTCACGCCCTGAAAGAATTCTGAATTCTGAATTCTGAATTTCCGAACATGGACACCACCCGTTTCATCGCCAAACACGTCGTCAACCTGCCCCGTTCGGGCATTCGCGATTTCTTTGAAGTGGTTTCGAAGATGCAGGACGTGATTTCGCTGGGCATCGGCGAGCCGGATTTCGACACGCCCTGGCATATTCGGGAGGCGGCCATTTACGCGCTCGAAAAGGGCAAGACCCATTACACCTCGAACCTCGGCCTGATCGAGTTGCGGCGGGCCATTAATCGTTACGTTGAAAAAAATTTCGGCATCGGTTACCGGCCTGAGGATGAAATCCTGGTTACGGTCGGCGTTTCCGAAGCACTCGACATCGCGTTCCGCGCGCTGGTGAACCCCGGCGACAAGGTCATGTTCCATCAACCCTGTTACGTGAGCTATCACCCGAGCATCACGCTGACGCACGGCGTGGCGGTGCCGGTGCCGACCTATGCCAAAGACAATTTTGCGTTGACGGCCGGGGCACTGGTCGCCGCGTGGCAGCCGGGTTGCAAGTTGCTGATGTTGAATCTGCCGTGCAATCCGACCGGCGGCACGTGCGACCGCGCGCAAGTCGAGGCCATTGCGAAATTCGCTGTGGAAAAAGATTTGCTCGTTCTGAGCGACGAGATTTATTCCGAGCTGACGTTCGAAGGCGAACACGTCAGCATCGCCAGCCTGCCGGGCATGAAGGAGCGAACGATTTTTCTGCACGGCTTTTCCAAGGCGTTTGCGATGACCGGCTGGCGCATCGGCTACGCGTGCGGACCGGCGACGTTGATTGAGGCGATGATGAAGGTGCACCAGTATTCGATGATGTGTGCCTCGATCATCAGCCAGGAGGGCGCCATCGAGGCGTTGCAGCGCGGCGAGGACGGCATGAAGGCCATGCGTGAGCAATACCAGCGGCGGCGGGATTTTATTGTGCGCCGGTTCAATGAAATCGGTTTGAAATGTCATCTGCCGCGGGGGTCGTTTTACGCGTTCCCGTGCGTGGAGAAAACCGGGCTGAAGGAAACGGATTTCGCCGTGGGTTTGCTGCAGGCCGAACACGTGGCCATGGTGCCGGGCACGGCCTTTGGGGCCAATGGCGCCGGATTTTGCCGCGCATGCTTTGCCACCGGCTACGATCAACTCATCGAGGCGGCCGACCGGATAGAACGGCACGTACAGAAGCTGGTCGCCAAGCGATGAAATTTCGGTGGCCGGGAGCGCCGGCTTCCAGCCGGCAAGTTGTTAATCATACGCAAGGAAACCTCCGCTCGCCGGCCAGAGGCCGGCGTTCCCGGTAAAGGTTTTTCTTGCTGGCGGCACGGTTTGTCGGAGACTTCGTATCTCCAGAGCCTGTGGAAAAAGTTTTTCTGACCGAAACACGCCAACGATGGCTATTGCTGTTGTTGACGGCATTCACATTTTTCATCCTGCTCGGCAGCCGCGCGTTGAACGAGCCCGACGAAGGGCGCTACTCCGAAATCGCCCGCGAAATGATCGAGACCGGCGACTGGGTCGTGCCGCACCTCTGGTATCTCCCGCATCTCGACAAACCGCCGATGACCTACTGGCTGGTGGCCGTTTCGATGAAGTGGTTCGGCCAGAACGAATGGGCAGCGCGCCTGCCGCTCGCGCTCGCGGGTTGCGGTGGCGTATGGGCGGTCTGGCTGCTCGGCTGTTCCGTCGGCGGCCGGCGGGTCGGCTTCTGGAGCGCGTTGATTCTGCAAACGAGCCTGCTGTACTTCGTCATGGCGCGGATGCTGACCACGGACATGTTCCTAACCCTGTTTAACACCTGGGCGATTTATTTCTTCTGGCGAAGCTGGCAAAGCTTGAATTCCGAAGTCAGGAATCGGAAGTCAGAGTTTTTTAGCTGGCACCTCGCCGGTTGGGTGGCTATCGCGTTGGGCTTTTCGGCAAAGGGTCCCATCGCCCTGGCCATCCCGCTTGCGGCCCTGGCCGTGCTGGTGATCTACCGCTGGAAAAGTTTCGCGGCGAAAAAGCTTTTGTGGAGCGGCCTGGTGGTTGGACTGGTGCTGTTCTTAATTCTGGTGTTGCCGTGGTTCCTGGTGGTTTTCCGGCGCGTGCCGGAGTCATTTCATTACATGACCCTTGGCCAGGCTGCGGGACATTTGCTCGGCACCACCATCAAAGATCGTAAGGGCAGCCTGTTTTATTTCTTCGGCATTCTCGCCGTCGGACTGCTGCCGTGGACATGGTTGCTGGGGTGGTTGTGGCGCCGGGCATATTGGTGCGGCCTGGATCCGAAATCAAAGGATGGCTGGGTTCTGCTCAACACGATGACCATTTTCACATTTGCCCTTTTCTCGTTTTCCCAGGCCAAATTGCCTCCTTACATCCTGCCCATTTTCCCGGCCCTGGCGGTGATGCTGGCCTGGCGGTTTTTCGGCGGTGAACCGGCGGCCAAACCTGTTGCGGCGCTGGCCTGGCGGTTTTGTCTGGGCGGTGCATTGCTGTTGCCGGCGTTTTTTCCGCTGGCCGTGGTTTATGCTTTCCACAATCCGCTGCCCGGATGGATGAAATGGCAGACGCCGGTCGCGGCGGGAATCATCCTTTTCGTTTTATGGCTGGCGCGAAAATGGAAGCCGTCCGCGTGCACGGCACTGACCGTGGCACTGGTGCTGTTAAGTCTGGTAGTAACGGTGGCCGAAATTCCGTTGTTTCAGAACAATCTCAAGCGTAATTCGACGCTCAAACCGCTGGGCCTGACGTTGCGGGTGAATTGCCGGCCCGGTGATGTCATCGTTTGCTGGGGCCAGCTGCCCGAAGGCCTGCCCTTTTATGCCTACCCGGCAATTTCCGCGACGAGCCGGCCGTATTTCGGCGACATGAACCTGGCGCAGGTGCCGTTTGAATTTCCCGGCAATCAGAAACGGCTGGGTGATTTGCTGTTGCCGGATGAAAGCGCACTGGTGCATTTGCTGGCGGAAAACCACCGCATCTGGATTGCCGGCTTCAACGACGAGGTGGAGCATTTTTTGCAAAACCACCCGGCCACGCCGTTGACCCTGGTGACGAACGTCGGCCAATGGAAACTGTTTGTGAATCGCTGAACGCTTTCGAACGAGGAATCGGCGCATTTTTCTTGCTGGCTTAGATGATTTGCTCAAAAATTTCGGGAATGACAAAAGTTCTGCTTCTGGGTTTGGGCCGGTGGGGTGCCAACCATTTGCGCAATCTGCATTCCCTCCCGATTGAGTTGTATGTCGCCGAAATAGGCGAGAAACAGCTCGAACCGGCGCGCAAGCTCGGCCTGCCCGCCGAACGGCTTACGACTAACTACAAGGATTTCATCGGCAAAGTGGACGGCGCCGTCATTGTCACACCGGCACAATATCATTTCGCCCTGGGCAGGGAAATCCTGGAAGCCGGTAAGGACGTGTTTGTCGAAAAACCGCTGACGCTGGCCGACCACGAGGCAAAGCAACTCGCCGAATTGGCCGATAGAAACAAACGCATCCTGCAGGTCGGCCATATCCTGCGTTTCGATCCAGCGACGTTGTGGCTGCGCGACGCGGTGCAGGGGGGTCAGTTCGGACGGGTGAACATGGTGCGCGGCCATTTCGGCGGCTTCAAACGCCCGCGCAACGACAGTGGCGTGATGTTCGCCGACGGCATCCATTTCGCCGACCTGTTTAATTTCATCCTCGGCGCGCTGCCGAAGTGCGTGCTGGCGATCCACCACGATTTCATGGGACGCGGCATGGATGATGTCTCATTCGTCTCGCTCGAATACGACACGCCGCACGGTAAGACCTGGGCGACCGTCGAAAACGACTATTTCATTCCCGGCAAATTTCGCGAGGTCATTGTTTGCGGGGACAAACTGAGCGCGGTTTGTGATTACAACGTGGCGCAATACAAGATCAAGACCTACGAAAACAAGCACGTCCGTGACGGGAAGGATTTCAAAGGCATGGAAGGCGCGGTGCATCAGATTGAATGTCCGCCGGAAGAACCGTTGCTGGCCGAGTTGCGCGCATTTATTGACTCGGTGCAGACACGGAAAGCGCCGCGCGCCGACGGCTGGGCCGGTTACGATGCCGTCCGCGTGATGAACGCCGCGCTGGAATCCGCGAAAACCGGTAAAGCTGTTGAACTAAAATAATCCGCGAATTTCGCGAATCAGGGCGAATTAAAACCAAAGCATGCAGGAAAGGAGCAACCTATGGTGGAATTGATTCTGAAAGATGAAGTTTATGCGATAGTCGGTGCGGCGATGGAAGTGCATCGTGAAAAGGGTTTTGGTTTTGCCGAGCCGGTTTACCAGGAATGCATGGAAATCGAACTGTCTCACCGGAAAATTCCGGCCTTGGCACAGAAAGAAATGCCTATTTCCTACAAAGGACACCCGCTTAAGAAAACTTACATTGCGGATTTTGTGGCTTACGACAAAATCATTGTCGAACTAAAAGCATCGGATAAATTAAGTTCGCGCGAGGAAGCCCAAGTTATCAATTACCTGAAATCTTCCGGCTTGGCGGTGGGCGTTTTGATTAATTTTGGTGCACCGAGCCTCGAATGGAAACGCATCGTGCTAACCAATCACGTAATTGAGTCGGTTGACTTTCAACCAAAATCAAAAAGCAATTTGCGCAAATTCGCGTAATTCGCGGACAAAACCTTTATGAGCAAAATATCGTTATCCAAATGTTTCGTGAACGCCGAAGTCGAGGAAGCCGCGTTGCGCGCCATCCGCTCCGGCCAATACATCCTCGGCAAGGAATCGCAGGAGTTTGAAAAAGAACTCGCCGCGCACACCGGTACCAGCCAATGCGTGCTCGGCTCGTCCTGGACGATGATTGTTTATCTGCTGCACCAGCTTCAGGGCGTCGGGCCCGGCGACGAAATCATCGTGCCCAGCCACACCGCATTCCCGACCATGGAACCACTTATCCATCTCGGCGCCCGGCCGGTGTTTGTGGACATTGACGACACCTATTGTCTGGACCTGGACCAGGTCGAAGCCGCCATCACACCGCGCACCGTCGGCCTCATCCCGGTTTACCTTTACGGTCATCCGGTGGACGTGGACCGCGTGCTGGCCATCGCGGCGAAGCATCATCTGTGGGTGATCGAGGATTGCGCGCAAGCGCAGGGTGCGAAGTACAAGGGCAAGACCGTCGGCAGCATGGGCGACTTCGGCGCGTTCAGCTTTTTCCCGTCGAAAAACCTCACCGTGCTCGGCGACGGCGGCTGCCTCACCACGAACAACACGCAGATGGCCGACCGCCTGCGGATGCTGCGCAACCATGGACGACAGGGCAAATACGACCACGAATTTCCGGGTTACAACGTGCGGTTCGACGAAATCAAGGCGGCCATCGGTCGCGTGATGTTGAAGCACCTCGACGGATTCAACGAAAACCGCCGCAAGATTGCCGCGCGCTACGCCGAACGACTCAAAGGCATCGTCCAGACCCCGCCCGTGCGTGCATGGGCCACGCCAGTGTATCACATGTATGTGGTCCGGTGCGAAAAGCGCGACGACCTCCAGAAATTTCTCAAGACCAGGGAGATTGACACCGGCATCCATTATCCGAAACCGAACCATCTGCAACCGGCAGTCACCGGTTTGTTCCCCTTTATTCCCAAACTCCCGCGCACGGAACAGGCCGTGAAGGAAATCCTGTCGCTGCCGATTCACGGTGAAATGGCTCTGGACGCCGCTGACAAAGTTTGCGACACGATTGCGGAATTTTACGGCAAGAAATAATGGCCGACGCACCCGAACTGAGCCTCGTGATTCCCTGCTACAACGAGCAGGACAATTTGCGCGCGCTCATCCAGGCGATCCGCGAGGCGGTGGACCCGCTCCAGCTGCCGTACGAGGTCGTCATTACCGACGATTGCAGCCGGGACAAGTCGTGGGAGATTCTCAAGGAACTGGCGGCGGGCGATCCGCGCCTCCGCGTGCAACGGTTTGCGTTCAACTGCGGTGAAAGCGCGGCCAGCTGGGCCGGCCTGAAGGCGGCGCAGGGCAAATACCTCGTCACCCTCGATGCCGATTTGCAGAACGATCCGAAGGACCTGCCGAAATTCCTGGAGGCGTTAAAGCAATACGACTGTGTCTGCGGCACACGTGTGAAAGCGCGCGGCGAAGGCGATAATTTCATCCGCGTGGCGTCGTCACGCATCGCCAACTGGGTGCGGAACAAACTTTCCGGTGAGCAAATTGCCGACGCCGGCTGCACCTATCGGGCCTTCAAGCGCGAGTGCATCGAGAACCTGAAATTCTTCAAGGGAATGCACCGCTTTCTGCCGACGCTGTTCAAGATTGAAGGCCACTCGGTCACGGAAATCGAGGTGACGAACAATCCGCGTTTTGCCGGTGAGAGCCATTACGGCGTGTGGAACCGGCTGTTCGCGTCGTTTTACGACCTGCTCGCCGTGCGCTGGATGAAAAAGCGGATGTTCAAATACCAGGTCGCCGAGAGAGTCAATTGAATGGTCGCGGCGCTCATAGACCGCCGTTACCACCCTATGCAGCGGTTTTTTATCATCACCGCGAACTGTGCGTTGCTGGCGTTGCTGCTCATCGGTCTGCCGGCGGCGACCCATGCGCAATGGGGTGACTGGCAAATCGCCTCCGTTGCCACCGGCCGACGTCTGTTGTTTTGGGGATTGGCCATTGCCGTGGCCGGGAATATGTTGGTGGGGAGGTTCGTCGTCAAAGGCCGCAAAGGGAAAATGCTCTGTTGGGAATGGACGGGAGTTTTTGCCGGATTATTCCTGGCTTACTGGGGATTCGCGCGTGGCTATTTTAATTTCAATTGGTTGAAGCAAATGTTGCTTTGGCTTCAAAATCATTTGTGACTCCGGCCCGACGGCAATTTTTGCCTATGCTTCAGCAAGTTCGTACCGATAAAACCAATGGATGGCATCTCTCATGCTGATAGAATAAGAAACGTGAATTATCCAGACCGCGATCCCGCAATCAACTGGTTAATAGGACAAGCCATACCGGCACTTTTACATTGTAAAATAAAACGGAAATTGTTACTATTAATGTTAGTGTAAGATTATGCTGAAGGAAGAACCATTGACGAAAAACGGGGAACATCCTTGTTCAAGTCCGATTTTTGTGGTGGGTGTGCTTCGTTCCGGCACTTCGTTGCTGTATGCCCTGCTGAACCAGCATCCGCAGGTGGCGTTGATGTATGAATGTGACGTCTGGGATTTCCCGGAAGCATTTTGCGGAATACGGTTCAAGCGCGATTGGCTGCAGCGACAGGAATTTTACAACCAGGCGCTCTCCCGTCATCGGCTGACCTTTGGCGGCAGCCTGCGCGGGCTGGAAGGGGTTCGTGCGCCTGAAGATTTGTATCGCGTTTTCAGTGAAGCCAAGGATAAGTCGCTTTTTGGAGAAAAATCACCGTTCTATTGCGCGCACTTGCGGCGGCTCGTCCGGCGTTATCCGGGATGCCGCTTTATCCTGCTTTGGCGTGACCCCATTGAGATTTATCGAAGCGTGGTCCGAGCGGGGCGCAAAGAGCGTTTCTTTCGGCGTCGGGGCATTCTGAGCCGGCTTATTTTTTACCGGGAACAAATGATTCAACAAACCGCCCGGCTCGAGCGGGCGGGTGTCCCGCTTTGTCATGTCACCTATGCCGATTTAACCGGCGACACCGAGGAAACCTGCCGGCGAATTTGCCGGTTTTTGGGAATCGAATTTGATGAGAAGATGCTGGATCTGGCCAGTGCGGATTTGTCGGCCGTTTTTCCCGGACCGGAACACAATCATTTGCGCAGCGGCCGGATTGTCCGCCGGCAGTTTGCGGACGAAATGGAAATGGAAGACCTTGATCCAGCGGCCCTCAAACGACTGCAACGATTTGGCGCCCGCTGGCGCCGACTGCAAAGCCAATGGCTCGGTAACCAAACCGATACCGCGGCTGAATCGGAACCCTCCGTTTTGGAACGTCTTTCCTGCAAAATAGCGGGCGTGTTCTTTCAGTCGATGGATGGCGGGAAACGCGCGCTTTTTGAATTTCTGCCGCTGGCATGGCTGCGCACTTACCGCCAGACCAAAAAGTGGTTTCTCGAGCAACGCGCCGAATTGCCCGCCGACCGGCGCTCATTGGGCGAACAATTCCGCGCGCATTGGGTCACCATCCTGGCAAGTGCAGTGGTTTTGGCGTTTGTGGCGTGCCTTGATATTATTACCGGTCCTGACTTTACACTGCTGCCCTTTTATCTGATTCCTTGCGCGGCGCTGACGCTGATTGTGAATCAACGCTGGGGAACTTTGGCCGTGGCAACCGCCATGGTGATTTGGAGCATTATTCAAGTTCATCAGAATCCGAATTTGAATCTGGAACATTGGAGGATGCTTTTGTGGGACGCGGGGATGAGATTTGTTGTGCTCGAAGTCATTGTGTTGCTTCTCAACCGCGTTCGCGTCCAGGCCGAGCCGGCGGGCGAAAGCGCCTAATTTTCCCTTCCCAGTTCCCGGGTTCCGGCTAATAATCGGGCCATGTTAGCCAGGGTCTGTTCCGCGGCTCTCCATGGCATTGAGGCGTATCCGGTCGAAGTTGAGGTCAACGCTGGTTGGGGCGACACGCTGATTGTTATTGTCGGCCTGCCGGACGCCGCGGTAAAGGAATCGCGCGACCGCGTCACCACGGCACTTGCCAATTCCGGCTTCAAATTCCCGATGGGCCGCACCACCATCAATCTCGCGCCCGCCGATGTAAAAAAAGAAGGCCCAAGTTTCGATTTGCCCATTGCGCTGGGGATGCTGGCCGCCTGCGAACAGGTTGAAACCGACCAGCTCGACAATTTTGTCATCGTTGGCGAACTCGCCCTGACCGGCGCGGTGCGTCCCTGCAAGGGCGTTTTACCGGTGGCCATTCGCGCGCGGGCCGACGGGAAAATTGGCGTGCTGGTGCCGGCGGAAAATGCCGCCGAAGCCGCCGTGGTTTCCGGTTTGCAGGTCATTCCGGTTCAAAACCTGCGTGAAGCCGCCGGTTTTCTCGAAGGTGAAATCAAGATTGCGCCGGCGAAGGTGGATATCGCTAAAATTTTTGACCAGCTGCCGGACGACGAACTGGATTTTGCCGAGGTCAAAGGCCAGGAAAACGTAAAACGCGCGCTGGAAATCGCCGCTGCCGGCGGGCACAACGCATTACTGATCGGCCCGCCGGGCACGGGAAAATCCATGCTGGCCAAACGGCTGCCGACGATATTGCCGCCGTTGACCCTGGACGAAGCGCTCGAAACGACAAAGATTCACAGCATCGTCGGCTTGCTGGCGCCAGGCCAGGCCCTGGTGACGCGGCGGCCTTTTCGCGCGCCGCATCACACCGCCAGCGACGCGGGATTGCTGGGAGGCAACATCAATCCGACGCCGGGAGAAATTTCGCTCGCGCATAATGGCGTTCTGTTTCTGGACGAACTGCCGGAGTTCAAGCGCAGTGTGCTGGAAACAATGCGCCAGCCGCTGGAAGAAGGCTGCGTAACCATTTCGCGTGCCGCCGGGACGATGACATTCCCCTCGCAACTGATGCTGGTGGCGGCGATGAACCCAACGCCGGATGGCAAAATACCCGGAGAATCAAGGTCTTCACCGCGGGAAATTCAAAATTATCTGGGCCGCATTTCCGGGCCTTTGCTCGACCGCATTGATCTGCATGTTGAGGTGCCGCCGGTGAAATTCCGGGAAATTGCCGGCGACCGCACGGGCGAAACTTCGGCACAAGTCCGCGAACGTGTCATTGCCGCGCGTCGGCGCCAGCACGACCGTTTCCGGCACAAGCCCAAAATCACCTGCAACGCGCGGATGGGGACGCGCGAATTGAAGCAATGCTGCGAGCTGGATGAGGCAACCAAGGAACTGCTCAAGAGCGCAATGGCCGATTTGAATTTGAGCGCCCGCGCCTACGATCGAATTTTGAAAGTTGCGCGGACCATCGCGGATCTGGCCGGTTCAGAAAAAGTTCTCAGCGACCACATCTCCGAGGCCATTCAATACCGCTCGCTGGACCGGCAGTTATGGGTGTGACCCGGCCGGGTTACGCCCTTGCGAAATTCTTCAGTTTTTTTTATTTTCATTCCGGATCACTCGTATGAACTATCGGATGCGCTGTCAGGGAGAGGACCTGGGCGTTTATGCACTCGACGAATTGCGCCGCCGTCGTCAGGCCGGCGAATTGACCGGCGCTGAGTATATTCAGGAGGAGGGCAAGTCCGACTGGCAGCCGTTGGATCTGGTGTTGCAGCAAGGTTACCGCGTGAATCCGCCACCACAGCCGTCGTCGGCGCCGGGCAGCGGTCCGGGTCAGGGCGTGGTTTGGGTGATTATTGCCGGCGTCGGAATTTTTTTCATCCTCTTCGTCACGTTCTTCTTTTATCTGGCGATTAATTTTCAACGCGGTTTTCAAGCCTCCATCAATTCCAGCCGGGCGCAACGGAATTGGAATCAGTCAAGTACCGAAGGCGTGGCCGTGGCGAGCAAACCCATGGTGTGGACCACCAACACACTGACGGTGCGCGACGTTCAGAAAAGGGCGCGCGAATTCCGGCTTCGCCAATGGCTGGAAGGTTACGAACAACGCGGCCGCCGTAATCCGGTCCTTGACGCCGAAGTGGAGCAGTTTATCCGCGTCTGGATTGACCGTAATTACGGCGGGCCGGAGGCGACCAACACGCTCTCGCTGGAGACCGAAAGCGACCGGCTCGCCAATAATTCGAATTTTACCGATCCCCTGGTGTTGACCGTGGCAGCGGACAACAGCCTGAACTATTTTGACAGCCTTCACCGTTTCGAGCGCGCCCTGGCAATATACCCCGGAGCCGCCCAGCGGTCATATCCGCAGTTTTACGCCACGGTCCGGCTCCGGAGTCAATTGAACAACGATTCCTATCAGGCGGGGGCGCTGGATACCGCGGCGCTGGAGTTATTAACGAAATGTTTTACCGACGGCAGTTTTATGCCTGCCGACCAGCAGGAAATCGCTGAAATCTTCGCGAACGGGTGGGCTTACAATTTCTTTTACCGCAACGGCGACTCAGTTTGTCAAATCGTCCACCGCGCCGGGCCATCGTACCAATGGCTGGCATTGACCCTGGATGGAGAACGGGAAATCGGCGCAGCCTGGCGCGCGCGCGGCGGCGGCTACGCCAACACCGTCACCAAAGAAGGCTGGCAGGGCTTTCGCGAGCAGCTGGCAAAGGCCCGCGAAGACCTCACGCTGGCGTGGAAAATGCATCCTGATTTCCCGCTGGCGCCCTGCCGCCTGATTTATGTCTCTTTGGGCGATTCGGATCTCGAACAGATGCGCGTCTGGTTTGACCGGACACTGATGGCCCAGATGGATTGCCCTCGCGCCTGGTCCGACCTGCGGTGGGGCTTGCGACCCCGCTGGTATGGCAGTGAAGCCGCGCTCTTGGCGCTGGGCCGGACTGCCATCCATACCGGGCGCTTTGATACCGACGTGCCGCGCAAGTTTTTTGACTGTGTGGCGGATGTGGAATCGGAAATGAACTTGCCGGCCGGCCGGCACATTTACGGTCGCGCCGACGTCTGGCCGGAATTTCAGAAGATGTACGAAGGTTACATTGCCGAACCGGCGCAATCCCCCTGGCACAACGGCTGGCGCACCTCGTACGCCGTCGTCGCTTATTTTGCCGGGAAATACGACGTGGCCCGCAAACAAATGGAAGCCCTGGACTGGCAGCCCGTACCGGAGAATTTACGGAATTGGGGGGCGGACCTTTCCTTGATGCCGCTCGAAGTCGCCGCCCGGACGGGCCCGCTCGGCGCGAAAATTTCAGCGGCCGAATCTGCCGGCAACGATGGCGAAGTGGCAACGGCGTTGAAACAGTATACGGATTTGGCGTCCGCTCCCACGGCCGACTCGCGTACGGAGGAATTCATCCAGCGCCGGCTGGCCCAGCTCACGGTCGAACAACACCTGCGACAAAGCCAATGGGTGAATTGGTTGCCGGAAACCGACCATGACCCCGACTGGGTCTTTAGCTTTGGCAAGGTGCGCCGCCTCTCCGACGGCGCGTTGGAGGTGGAGTACGGGTCCAAAGGTCACATGCTGTTTTCCGGGGTGCCGGTGGGCGACAATTTTGAAGTGCATGGCCAATTCGAAGTTGTCCATTCCTCCAACAAGGATTTTCAAGCGGGTCTGGTCATGGGTGTGCCCGACTTCGGCAGCTACAATTGGTATGGCTTTCGGATCAAACGGCATTACGTGGAAGGCGACGTCGCATGTCTTGGCGTCGGTTGGTCACGGGAACAGATCGTCCAACAAATCGTTTTGAATGATGTCACCAATTCGTTTGACTTCCTCCTCCAGAACGGCCGGGTGACGGCGTCGGTCAATGGAGTGGAAGTCTTTCACAAAGCTGCTCCGCCAGGATACATTCAGGTGCCGCAGAATGGCTATCTGGTTGGGCTGGGCGCGTTCAGCGACAGCGCGGACACCGTTGTCCGCTATCGTGACGTGCAGGTGCGGCAGTTTCATTGAGGATGTCCGGCCGGAACACGGTTCTCGCCACGCGTCCGGTAAAGCAGGTCCACCACGTTGCGAAGATATTGTTCGTCGGCGACACCGTCGGTGGCCTCCGCCGGAAATTCAACCCTGGCCCGGAAATGGCCAGCCAGTTCGCCGAACAATTCCACCCGGGCCACCTCATCGAATTCTTCGCGCCGCAAGAGTGCTTGCAGGGCAATGTCCGCTTCCGCCGGTGAGATTCGCTGACGCAGCCGGGCGGCCAGATGCGGATATTGCCGGAGCGAATTGTATTTGCCGGCGAGCAACTGGTCGAGATCCGGCTCGGAAACACGCGGGTTCCGGATGACCACGGTGTTTGCCGCAATATCACCAAGGCGCTGGCACTTGGCATTCAACCAGCAGGCCAGGCCGCCGACAAAATAGAACGCCGGCAACGAATCCACAAACCGCAACAGATTGCGCACGACAATCTGGTTGAATTGCAGCCGCATTCCTTCCACGTCCGTTACGCGCAGGCGGAGCAACTTCTTGCCAATGGTCTGGCCGCGCCAGTTCCATTCAAAAAAAATGCCGTAGCCGGTGCTGATGACAAAATAACTGATGACGGACAGTGCCAGTCCGAAGTTCCAGTTAATCAATTCGAGCAAATCCAGGGCGATTCCCAGGATGAACATGGCGGCGCTGATGCAAAGCTGGTCAATGAACCAAGCAAAGAATCGCGTCACCGGGCCGGCGAGCAATTGGGAAAAGACGATTCCTTCCGGAGTGCGGATGAACAGAGTGCTGGTTTTCATCGGTGCCAGTTTATGATTCCGGTTTTTTACCGGTTCCCGATTTTGCCAGGAACAGAGACAGCAGGATCAGTTCAATGGCGCCAAAGGCAATTTTGGCCTCGTAGGGGATGACGGGTTCGTGATACTGGGAGAGGAACGCTTCGATAAACCCGGCCCAGACCAGTAACACGCCGACGCCAAAAATTAACGTGACAATGTCGCCGGAAATTTCGCGCAACCGCGTTTTGAGCGGAACGCGGCTGCCCCGGCCGATAAGCGCCAGCGCCAGCAGCAGACCGGCTTGGCCGGCAATGAGAATGGCCGGGATTTCCACCACGCCGTGGGGCATGAGCCAGCCAAGCAGGAATTTCGTTTGCCCCGCGTGGATGTAATCCACTGCCACGGCGCCGAGAATCACCCCGTTGTAAAACAACATGATGATGGTGCCGACGCCCCACGTCATCCCGAGCGCCAGCGTGAAGATGGAAACCTTGGTGTTGTGGGTCATCAGCTCCACCGAAAATGTGGTTTTGAAACCCGCCAACCGGTCGTGCGTTGCCTTTTCCTCTTCGGCCACGCGTTTGGCCGGGTCTGCGAGCAGGTGGGAAAAAGGCATCAGCACCGGTTTGGCGTCCGGGTCGAAGGCGATGGCCAGTCCGCCAAAGGCACAGCCCACCAGCGTGATGGCCACGGACAGATAAAAGGCCCGGACATGGCGGCGAAAGGTTTGCGGCAGCGTCTGGGAAAACCATTTCAACGGAAAGAACCGGCGCTGTTTCTCACGCGTTTCATGAATTTCGCCATAGGCGCGGGCCACCAGATTTTCCAGATACCGCCGGGTTTCCGGTTCCGAGGAAAGCGTGGTGATCTTTGCCAGATCGGCGGCGGTACGTTCGTAAAGGTGGTGGAAAAGCTGTAATTGCGGCAATGTCATCCGCAGTTCCGGCTCCGCTTCCAACCGATCAAGCATCTTCTCGAATTCGGTCCAGAACGGCCGTTCACCGGCGAGGAAACGCTGCAAATCAACTATCACAGTAACTGCCTCTGTTTCACGTTCAGGTATTGCGACACCAGCTCGGCGCTCAAACGTTCGTTGTTGAGCAATGAAAATTGGACCCCGCATCGCTGCAGGACCTTTTGCAACTCGCGCATTTTCTGCCACTGCAGGTGGCCGCCGAGCTGCCCATACAAATCATCCAGCCCGGCCAGGGCGGGGTCCGTGAAGAGCGGTTTCACGCCCGGCATTTGCAGCATATTCACCAGCACCAGGTGCTGCCGCCGGATCAAATCCAGGTTGCGGACGAAGCTTTCTGCCAGCGCCGGGTCATCCAGCGCGGTCAGGAACACCAGCAGCGCGCGGCGGCGCAGCCGCAGCCTGTTGAATGTGCACACTTCGTCAAAATCCGGCGTGGTGATTTTCGGTTCCAGCGTATAAAGCGCGTCGCGACAGGCGCCATAATGGTTCTTGCCGTTTTTGGCGCGCACAAACTTTTCCACCTTGTCCGTGAAGGTCAGCAGACCGAACAAATCGCCCTGTCGCTCCGCTGCCAACCCAAGAACCAGCGCAGCGGTCACGAAACGTTCCAGCGTCGTGGTCGAGGGTCCCGCGTCGAGCGTCGGGGTTAAAGACCGACTGTCCGGCGCTCGACCCTCGGCGCTCGACCCCCGACCGGTTGCGCGGGCGCTCAAACGGGTAGCGTCCAGAATCACGTACACTTCCTGCGTCTTCTCAATTTGAAAGACTTTCGTGATGGGTTTTCCCCGGCGGGCGGTTGCCTTCCAATGAATCTCGTTATAGTCATCGCCGGGGATATATTCGCGGAGTTTTTCGAAATCGCGGCCTTTGCCGACCTGTCGTTGTGCATGCACGCCAAAGGCGCCCCGGTTCAGGAACAGCGCCGCGACACTCTTCCGCTCGTTGAGCAGGTTGGGATAAACGCGGATTTCCGACCGTACCGGCACGGTTTTGCGCACCGCCCAGAAACCAAAGGGCGAACTGCCTTCCACGTAGGCCGAATCAAACCGGTAATTGCCGCGTTTGAGCGGGGTGCAGGGCCAGGTCAGCCGTGACCATTCACTTTGAGCCGGCAACCGGGCGTCCAGCGATTCGGTAGCAGTCCGGATTTCCCGCGGCCAGGCCAGGGCGACCCGCAAGCTCTTTTGCCGCTGCCGTTCGTTGCGGATGCGCAATTCCAATTTGGCCTCACGATCCTTCGACATGCGCGTGACGGCAGGCAATTCCACCCCGACACCCGTGAGGCTCTTGCGCGCCATGATGGCATCGGCCAGCGTTATCATCATCAGTCCGCCGATGCACAACAGGGAGACACCCGTTGTCAGCGGCGATACCGCTGCCAGGAGGGCGAATGGCAGTACCACTGCGGCCACCCAGAACAACAGCTGGAAACGAGGGACAATCATCGTGGCACGGCAATTTGCTGGAGAATTTGCTGGATGACTTCCGCCACCGTCAGGCCTTCGATTTCAAATTCCGGACGAAGGATCAAACGGTGTTCGAGCACCGGCGGCGTCATCTCCTTGATGTCGTCCGGCGTGACGAAGTCACGGCCGGACAGGGCGGCTCGGGCGCGCGCGCCCATGATAAGCGCCTGCGTGGCGCGCGGCCCCGCTCCGACCAGGATGCTTTCCTGCTGCCGGGTGGCGCGAATAATATCCACGAGATAACCGACCAGTTCCTCCCGCATCACGATGGCAGTCATGCTTTCCCGCAACGCCGCCAGATCTTCGGCCTTGATGACGGGCTGGACCGCGCCTTGTGCCAACACCGTTTCCGGCGCGTCTTTGGTCATGGTACGCTGTGCCAACACCAATTCCTCAGCGCGGTCCGGTGTTTTCATTGTGATCTTGAGCATGAACCGGTCCTTCTGGGCCTCGGGCAGCGGGTAGGTGCCCTCGTATTCAATCGGATTTTGCGTGGCGAAGACGGTAAAATTTGGCGGCAACGGATGCGTTTCGCGGTCAATCGTCACCACGCGTTCCTGCATGCCTTGTAACAGCGCGGACTGGGTCTTGGCCGGCGCACGGTTGATTTCGTCGGCCAGCAAAAACGAGGTAAAGATCGGTCCTTTGATGAGCGAGAATTCGTTGCGTTGCAGGTTGAAAACATTTGTGCCGGTGATGTCGGCGGGCATCAGGTCGGGGGTGAACTGGATGCGGGCGAAATCGGCGCCGAGCACGCGGGCGAGCGTGCGCACCAACAGGGTTTTGGCGACACCGGGTACGCCTTCGACGAGGGCATGATTGCCGGTAAAGATGGCGATGAGCGCTTTTTCGATGACGTCGTGCTGGCCGATGATTACCTTGCCGGCCTCGGAACGGGCCTGGGCGAGGACTTCCTTGAGTCGTTCTGTATTCATGATTTTGGTGGTGCGTTACGGGTGCCTAGGATGGAACAGATCTTTTTATAGGTGGCGATGGGATTCCTGTCTTTGGGCGGCAGGCCATGTTCCGCTTGAAAAACTGCCTCGGCCTGTCGCCGCCGGGCGGTGGCGGGTTGGCCGGCCGGCCCGGCCGATTTTTTCCATTCGGCAAAACAGACCGGCAACAGGTCGCGTGGAGCAATGCTACGGCGGAGCAGATTGACAAAGCCGGCCGCGGAATCCTTGCCGGCAATGTAATCCCGCTGTTCCCGCCCGGCGTGCGGCGGCACGAGGCTGCTGGCGTTTTTCCAGATAAACAATCCGGCCAGCAACAACAACCCGGCCGCCAGCCCGTGCAGCCGGTATTTGCGCATCAGCATGGCGATGCCTGAACTGTCAACAATGCCGAAATGCGACTCGTCAAAAACAATATTCTGGGTGGAACCGACGAGCCAGGCCAGCAAGTCCGCGTGCCGGTCCTTTTCCATCGCCTCGTTGCTGACGAAATACGGGTCGGTAGCCATCACGACCGAACCTTTGCCGAACTGCCTTTCAATGACAACGGCATCGGTGCCACGCCCGTAAATCACGCGCCACGCGTTGTCCAGATTGGTGAAGACCGCGCCGCTGTGCCAATCAAGGGTACGCGGCAACGGGAGGTCGGTTTTATTCACGACCCGGGCCGCTTCGTAAACACCTTCTGTTTGAGCGAGTTTGACAAAATTCACCTCGAACCCCCAACGCTCGGTCAAATCCACATCTTCATCATTCGCGTTCTTCTTTTGCTTTGCTGGTTTGCCGGGCGTCATTTTTTTGTCCTTCGCCCCGCCTTGGGCCGATTTCACGGTATTGGTTTCGTCGTCGTTCTCGTCGTGGAATTCATACGACCCGGTCTGCGGATAAAGCAGGATGACCAGCCGGTTGCCGCGGGCGAGGAACGCTTTCAACTCGCCGAACAGGTCCGCCGGTACCCGGTCCCAATCGTAATCGGAACCACCCACTTGCAGATAGACCGTGCGCGGCTCCTCCGGCAGGCGGTTCCCGGTGCTGAAATCGCGACGGACGGAAATACCCGCCAGCTTGGCGAGGCTTTCGTAAAACGCCATGGTCCCGAGTGGGTCGGCACGCAACGATGAATAGGCCGGGTAAATGTCACCCGCCTCGAACCGGAGCTGGAAGAGCCGGATCAGGCCCAGGGCTAATATGGCCGCGCAGCCTGCCAGCAGGCAGAGGGGGAAGTACTTTTTCATCCAGCGCCCCTCATCCTTTCCACATTGGTCACAAATTGCTCCACCCGCTCACGGTTGACCTCATGCAGACCATACCAGATGTACTCGAAGGTCACGAGGTTGTCGCCGAACACCGAAAGTAAATCGGGAAATGAATGTCCGCGCCGGCGCAATTCCCGCTCGTATTCATGGTTGGATTTGAAACGCGCAATGCTGATCAAATTGCGTGCTGCCAGGTAGGCCAGGCTGGCCAGGTAAAACGCCCGCAGGGCCAGGCGCAGTTCGCCGCGATCGAGCAACTCGCGGCCTAATTTGGTCCAATCGTCTCCCGGCAGCAGATCAGCGCCCACATTCTCGTCATTGATGTCCGGCAACGGCTGAATGGGTTCGCTGGCGACCATCACCCGGGCAGGGCGATTCTGCCAGACGCGGTAAAGCAGGATAAGCAGCGCGGCCACGGCCACGGCGACGAGCCCGTAGAGCAAAACATACAGCGATTCAATCCAGCCATAACCGGAGGTTCCGGAACTGGTGCTCACCCGTTGGTTCCGGAAAAGTTTCCGGAGCCATTCTTCCAGCCAGTTCACAACCGCGCGCACCCACCGCCGCAGCAGGGAGCCTACCTTGTCGAAAAACCGCGCCACCATGCCTTCCTGCGCGTCCGGTTCCACGATTTTTTCCCGTGGCATGCGCCAGGTGTACTTGTTGTCGTGGATGGTTTGGTTGATAGCCTGGTCCAGATCTGCCGGTGTGACCGATGTTGAAACTGGTGCCTTGGCTGGTTGAACCGCGGGCACTGGCGCGTCCGCGGCCCGCAGCGGCGGAGTCCAAATCAGTAGTCCCAGCAAGAGCACCACGGCGGCCGCCACGGATGGTGCCGATGCCGCCAGGGAATTCAGTTCTGCCCGCAAATCCTCACCTGATTCCAACGATTCACCGTAAAAACAGCGAAGCACATAGACGGTTTTTAAAATCGGGTCCACGCACAAGTACGTCAGACCGAGCATTCCGGCGAAGAACGTCGTATTCAACAGGCTGAACGTGCTTTGCGTAAAGACCGATTCGATGCCAAACAGCATTTTGATCAAGTGCGGCAGTACCAAACCCGTTACCATCCAGTTCAGAAAGACATAAAACCCGAAGCCGGTCATGATGGCCAGGATGAGGTGGTTTTGTCCTGGCCAGAGCGTTGCCTGTTTCCAGGATTTTTTCAGAAGTTTTGAGACTCCTTCCGGACCGCCGTCGTCGAGGGCGGTGGCATTTTGATAAAAGGCATAGACCCAGGCCGCCGGCAGCACCGGAATCAGTAAGAGGGGGATCAGAAACAAACCCGTCGGCTGCACGAAGGCCTGGGCAAGGAAAACGCGTCCCCAGCGGCGGGCCGTCCAGCGTGGTATGGGTTCGGCGGCAACATGCGCCCGCAGGTGGCGGGCAAAGATGACCTGCCAGAATTTCATCCAGAAAAATAACGCTGTCAGGCCCAGCGCGGAATCAACCAGATGTTGCCCGGCAAATGGACTACGGCTCATGTCCGCCCAGAAATAAAGCAACCCCAGCACAAACGGAACCGACCCGACATAATAAACCGCCAACGTTGCGACCGGCGCCGTGCGCAACCGGTGGGTGGCTTCTTCGATGAGATCGAAGGCGCCTTTGCCTTGTTGTCGCCGTTGTTTCATTCAGGAAACCGGAAAACATTCAACATCCGACGGCTGAACCTTCGTGCGCCACAGGACGTTCGAGGCTGAATGTTCGATGTTCATTCCTTATCCACCCAGGGAACCTGCCAGAGCGTTCCTTCATGGAACGAATTCGGCAGCCTCAACAAACTTTCGCCGATCAAAAAAAAGAAAAACCAGGCCATCAAAATGCCGAAGGCACACTGGACGAGCCGCAGGAACCATGTGAACGTGATGTGCCGGGCAAGGGGTTGCTGCGTCAGTTTTTTCAAACAGACGGCGCAAACCACACGGTCGTCGTGTTCGGTGATGCACTCGCGACAAAAACACTGCCCGCACTCCGGGCAGCGGGCCACCGCTTCACGTCCCACATGATTAAAACAGCGTTGTTGGGCCAGATTTTGCATGGTTTACAGGGTCCCCATTCAGGTGATGACGGGTGGCGCACCCGGGGTCTGCGAAGTCGCTGTTGGTGCAGGGGAAATTTCCGGGGCCACCGCCGTTTCGGTTCTGGGCAACGTTCCGGCGGCGACGCGCATCCGGGAGGAAATTTCCCCTGGCGTCAACTCGCCCTGGGCGGCAACGATCAGAGGACGAAGGCGCGCCAGCGCCTTGCGCGCGCGGTGCAGGCGGTTCAGCGATGGCAACTCCTCAATTTGCACAGCCGTACGCAACAGGCATTTGCACGTGGGGCCCAAAGACAGGTTGATCAGCAGCAGCAACAGAAAGAGCCCGGTCAAACCGCCCAGAAAAATTCCGCCGGCGATCTCGCCGCCGCTCCATTGTGCCGGTGAGGTTTTGGGCGTGCTAATAACCGTCAGAATAAAAAAGATGAAAGCGAGGAAGCCCAGAATGAGAGTCCACCATTGACGCCGCTCGGTTCGCTGGATGGAAACGGCTTGGATATCGCGGAAATAAAATCGCTTGTAAGTTTCCAGGTACCCACTGGAGTCAACACAAAGCAGATGGTCCAGGCCCAGCCAGAGACTTGAGTAGGATACAAAAGCCATCCGGGATCGGGCAAAAGTCAAGCGCTGGTATTCCTTCGCGGGCATAAATTAGAAACGGTGGCTGGTTACAGCAAAAAAGAACACGCCCCACCCGGCAATTTGTAACGAAGCCAGAACGATGGCAATAACATGTCGAATTCTCGTCCGGTGTACTATGCTGCGCGGCGCGTTCCAATAGCGGACGGCCACAAACAAAGCCGCGGGCGCCGTAATGATCGTCGCGTAGATACCGATGAAAGCGAGGGGGGGTATCAGTGGAACGACTACCAATATCAGTGCGAGATTGTCGTAAAGCGTGCGCTGGTTTTCCAGGCTTTTGATTTTGCCCTTGGTTTTTCCCGTTTCCAGGCAGACCGGGCAGAAATGCTGTCCATGGAGTTCGCAATCACACAGGGCACAGAGGAACCGCCCACAACCCTGGCAGGGTATGACTGCCTTCTTCTGCGGGTGATAGAAACAACTGGATTCGCCCTCGACCAAAATGGCCTCACCGCTTCGGCCGACATTCTGGCTGCGAAACAGGGTGGGAAAAACTTCAATTTGTAGAGGAGTGCCGCATGCGGGGCAGGGTGAAAGTTCGGGTTGGTTGAAAACGCCGTCCAGGAGCCAGGCCTGGCATTTGGGGCAATGAACCAGCGAATTATTCATTGGCTATTTGAACACGACCCGGGTATTGCAAATATGATCGTGCAACGCGCGCTTTTGGCCGTCAAATGCAACAATTATGTAACCGATATAACAAATCATACCACTGAGCATTTCCGCGAAGAATCTCCCGGTGGCCCGGCCATAACCGATCGGACCACCTTCTGACTTAACCACTTTGATTTTGCAGGCCATCTTTCCCAAGGTGGCGCCGTATTTGCCCAGAAAAAAAATCTCATATGCCATTTGAACGAAGATAAAACAAAATTGGAGCAGATAGGGGAGAAAAATGGCCGAACTTGGCTGGCCGGAACGTAATTGCGGAACCATCACGAGTATGAACAATGCCATCATGGGTACGCCCAGAATCAAGCCGTCCAAGAACTTGGCCGCGAAGCGAATCCAAAACCCGGCATAATTCAATTCACCGGTGTTGATCTGCGCGCCTTCAGCCAGTTTTTGCAGGAAGACCGGCTTGCAATTGGCGCAAATATAAATTCCGCCGGTGGGCCCGCTGTGATGAATCATGTCCTGGATCGCAAACGTCTTGCCACATTCGGCGCACACAGCCTCCGGGTTTTGGCCGGCCACGAAACCGGGGCCGTCGGCAGGAGCAGAGGTGGACGGATGGGGCGGAGCGCCGGCTTGCCGATAGGGCGCCCAAGCCGCCATGCCTTCGCGCCAGACCAGTGTATCGGGCTGGATTCTTCCGGTACGCACCAACTCCGTGAATTGTTCTTCAGTTACCGGGCCGGTCTGTTGTCCTTGGTCAGCGTAATACCAGTTCATGTTTGGTCTCCGGAAATATATCGTCTTGGTTTTCTTCCGCTCGACTTGATTGGCAGGAAACATGCCAGACCGGAGGTCGGAATGCCAAAAAAAACTGCCGGCCGGGCCGGCGGCCATTTTTCACAAGCTCTTCCACCGGGAAACCCGGTTGGTACCAACCGGGGCTGACTTACCGTGGCAGATCCGGTTCAAGCTGACGACAGAGGTTCATTTTCCCGTTTCTTTTGGCGCGGCAATTTCCCGGCGCGCCGGAAGGCGATTGACGAGTGCGAGCAGGGTCACCGCGGATGCCGCCTGACGTTCCGCTTCTTCAATGCGGGCGAACTCGCCGTAAATTTCCGCGCGGGCCGGTTCATCGTGCGGAGGCAGTTCCTGCCCAAAACCCGCCCGTAGAGCGTGCAGAACGTGATGGGCGTTGATGGCATCCAGCGGGCGGGCGGGCACGTAAGCGGATTCAGCCCCGATGACCTCGGTGACCAGCCGTGCGGCCACGAGCGTCTGCAGAATTTGTTGTACCAACCGGCCGGGAACGTCGAATTCGATGGAAATCGCCGACACCGTGGCTGGAGGCCGGCCTTCCTGGAAGCATTGTCCGATATACGTCATCAGTCTCAAGGCGATGAATTCGCGTCCGCGTTGGTTTACGTTTTCAACGAGCTTGTCCTGCAAATAGGTCCGGCGGTTTTGAAAGGCATAGGCGACCTGCGCGCCAAAGAGGAGAATCAGCCAGGAAAAATAAAGCCCAATCATGAACACCGGCACGAGGCCGAGGCTGCCGTAGATTTTGCTGTTAGTAACCACGCGGGAGACATAGAGGAAACCAAAAATATTATTCAGGTGCCAAAGCGAGCCGCCCACGATGCCACCAACCAGTGCCGCCGCGAATTGCACCCTGGTGTTCGGCACCAGCAAATAGATTAAGGTGAATGCCAGCCAGAGGACGACCAGCGGCAGCAGGCTAAAAATGAGTTCGCCAATGAGCGGCATGTGGTTGATGAGATTTTTGGCGGCCTGCAGGTGCGGTCCCCCCGCCAATCCCAGGGCAGCGATCAAGAGCAGCGGGCCCAGTGTAATCGTTGTCCAGTAAAGCACGGTGCGCCAAAGCCAGTTGCGGCCTTGCGTCACGCCCCAGATATCGTTGAAGGTGGCTTCGACGCCGGCCAGCATCCGGATGGCGATAAACACCAGCAAAACCATGCCCGTGACGCCAAGGGCGCCGCTGCGCGTGTTCTGCACAAAATCTTGAATGTATGACGCTGCTTCTTTTTGAGCCGTCAGGATGCGGGTGTGGTTATCGGCCGCCGGCATCCCGCCTGGGGGGCCCTCCGGCGTACCGCTGGCAACGGCATTGGTCGATGTTTCCGCTGGTACCTCATTAGTCCGGGTCAGCGGGACGGACATGGCGGGCCCGAGGTCCAGCGAAACGGCGGGGCCGTTGGTGTCGAGTCTTGCCGGCGGCATGACGCTGGCAACGAGCCGGTCGATCCCCTCATAAATTTTCTGCTCACCCTCGCTTTTGAGCAGGCTGCTGGTGACGCTGATGGCCACCGCCAGCAAGGGAATCAGTGCCAGCAGAGTGGTATAGGACAACGCCGCCGCGCGCACCGGACACCGGTTGCCCGTGAAACTTTTACCCACCAGCACCCAAAAGTGGGCAAACCGTTCAAGCCGATTGAGTTCGGTTTGCGCGTGAACCCATTCCCCCTCTGTATCGGCACGGAGACCGGCCAGAATTTTGACCAAACGCGAGAACGTTCCTTTCGCCATGGCAGTTCGCACGCTAACGGGGGCCGCGCCGCAAGTCAACCGGCGGCGCACAAATCCGCTTTATCGTCGCCGGGAAATGGGCAGACTGGGGTTGGGCGTCCGTAGCTCAATTGGATAGAGCTTCTGACTTCGGATCAGAAGGTTGCAGGTTCAAGTCCTGCCGGACGCGCCAGTAAGAACGTGCCGCCACTGCCCCCCAAAATTGTCACCCAACCGCTTCAGAACCTGAAAGTCAGGTCTATCTGGTAGATGTCAAAATCGTTGATGGGATTTATCTGGGCAATGTCTCCCGTATCGCTGCCGCCGGTGCCCAACAGGCTGTTGATCCGGCTGGCATGGCCATAGTGGAAGGTGCCGATGAAGTTGTCAGTGAAACTATAGGCCAAGGCCACGAAAACACCTTCCAGATTCGCGGCGCCATTGAAAAAGTCCGTATCCGGCAGGTTGGGGTCCAGCGCGTATTGTTCGGTATGCTGCCAATAACTTCTGACCTCCCAGGCATTTTTTTTCGAAGTCGTGCCATACACCAATCCCCGGCCCCCCTGGCTGGCCAGATCCAAACCGATTTGATAGGCCTTCACATCTCGCGTTTGCGCAGGAAAAGAGCGTGGTATGGCCCCGACCGTATTATTCAAGACATACGTATAGGCTGCGGCTGCGTCCCGGGCTCGTTGCGCGCCGTCCAGGTTGTAGGCCACGTCGCCAAACACCTGCGCATCCAACCGGCTGATTTTGAAATTGAATTCAAAGGGGATTTCCAACACCATCAAATGGTTGAGACCGACCTGGTTAAACGGAAAACTCACACTGGCATAACCCGGCAGATTGTTGAACTGCTGTCCGGGGCTGTAGCCACTGACACCGGCAGCGGTATTGGGAGAGACCCCACCATAATAGTAATAAGCGCCTTCGCCTATGTAAGGATCCCCGAAGTAGGGAGACAACGAACCCACACTATTGACGGTACTCTGCTGGCGTCCCGTATAGGTGTACAGGGTTGCCGCGACTTTCGCGGAAGTGTTGGTGGTAAAGTGGTAGTTCAAACCGCCCTGCCAGGCAAACATGAAAATGTTGTCCGTTTTCTGGCCGATACCCGAGTTAATTCCCAAGCCTGCCGAGGCGGAGTCAGGGTTGAAATCCGCGTAAAGAAATTGTCCGAACGTGGCAAAAAAATCCACCGGGCCGACGGCGTATTTGAAACGCTCCGCCGCCCCCAGCGGGTTGATATTCCCGCTCCAAACCATGGGCGTCGTGTAGAGCGGATTGGGCATCTTACCCACCGTCACATCCATCCAGTCCCATGGCCGCCAGCCAAAATAGACCTGGCCGATGTTGATACCGTCGTTTGATTTGCCAAAGGGACCCTGGTACGGCCCGCTGCTCGTGGTCGTGGAGGTGCCCAAAGTGATAAATGGAGAACGTGGACTTTGACCCGTTTCAAGCCTCAAACCGTAGTAGAAGTCGTCAAACGCCTCTCCGCGCAAACCGAATCGCACTGCATAGCGGAAACGCTGCTCATCAATACTGTTGCCTGCGGGATCTTGCGCCGAGCGGTCCTCATAGCGCAGCCGCACGTCCCCGAACAATTCCACGTGTTTGATGCCTTCGGTGATTTTCCATCGGGACGGCGGAAAGGTGGCGTTGGCCGGTTCATTGGTCCGCATGGCTTCCGCTTCCGCTTTGACCTTTTCCGCCTCTTGCTGGGTGACAAATCCTTTCTGTATGAACAAATCCAATAGCGGATCGTCGGCATTTGAAGGATTCGCGCACAATCCCTGGGTCACCGTGCTTACGGCTGCCATCATGATAATGCCTGCCAGCCCGGTAGCCCGATGCCTTGCTTTGATCATTCGCATGAGGCACGAATGCTGCCGGTTTAATGCGGCGAATTCGTGGCGCGACGGTTACAAGTCGGTTACAAACAACCGTCTTCGCTGGGAAATTGCATCTTTGACGAGTGGCTATTAAGCCTGCAACCGTCGTTAACCAATCACCATCGCATAGTGCGGTAGAACCGTTGGGATATGACGGTGGGGTCCGTCAATTGCAACCGGCCGCCGGTGCCGGCGCGCAACGGCAGGGATTGCCAGGCGCTGTCCGTCAGGGAATTTTTGTAGTTCAATTGATAGACCCGTCCGTTTTGTGTGGGCAATGCCACGTTGAAGCCGTTGGTACCGAGATTGGGTTGGACCAGCGCGGTTCGTATCGCTGGTGGGCCGCTCCCCACCAGGGCCAGACTGTGCACCTTTCCGGCGGCAATCTGCACGACGTTGTTCAGGTTGGTCGGCACGAGGTTTTGTCCACAATCTATAAAGCTATTGGTTCCGGTTCCGGCACCCCACGCCACCACGGTTCCATCGCTCCTCAGTGCGAGGTTATGCCAGCCACCGGCCGCAATGGCCACGACATTGCTTAACCCGGTGGGAACATTGGTTTCACCATAAGTGTTGAGACCCCAGGCGACCACGGTGCCGTTGGCTTCGAGAACGAGGTTGTGAGCAGCGCCTGCCGCAATGGCCACCACATTGCTTAATCCAAGAGGAATGTTTGTCTGGCCGCTGTCACCGCGTCCCCAGGCAAACAGGGTGCCGTCCGATTTCAGTACCAGGTTATGCCATCCACCGCCGGCAACCGCCACCACGTTGGACAAACCATTGGGGACCGTTCCCTGGCCGTAATTCGCAGAACCAGTTCCGCCCCAGGCGACCACCGTGCCGTCGGCCTTCAAGGCCAAAGAGTGAAAAAATCCGCACGCAAAGGCCACCACATTGCTGAGATTATTCGGAACATCCGTCTGGCCATAGAGATCACCGAGACTATATCCCGCCGCTGCCACCGTGCCGTCTGATTTCAGTGCCAGGCTGTGCCACCAGCCGCAGGCGATAGCCAGGTAATTGCTGCCGCCTGCCGGAAAAAAACTTGTCTGCCCCTGTGAATCGTCGCCCCAACCTTCCAAGGTGCCGTCTGATTTCAGCGCCAGGCTGTGCCACCAGCCGCCCGCCACCATGACGGCGTTCGTCAGATCCGTCGGAACGATGGACTGGCCATAATCGTTGGTATCGGCCGGATGGTAGACCATTCCCGCTCCCCACGCGACCACATTGGGCCCGGCATTCGCGTTGGGAGTGGAACGAACCAGTGCTACGAGCAAGGCCGGCAGAATCAAAAATAATCTGACATTACCTCCGGTCAGACATCGGGGCTTGTTCATAATGGCCACGGTTCATACCTATAATTGTCGCGGCTCAGCTCTGTCAAATGCACCGGGAGCTATTATCTGTTACAAGTAGGTGACAGAATCAGGTTTTGGGGAGCGGCCAAAGTTACCTTTCCGCGACAAGACCGGCCAAATGACAGGCTTTAAGAGAGCTTCTATATTAAGTCGTTTTACCACAAAATAGTACGCCTTAACATTCCACGTCTTAAAAGAGACAAATCATGTCCTCTGACATGAAGTATATCCAAGTCACTACATGATAGAGTTTGACCTGTTAAGCCACTTTGTGGTCAGGCAACGGCAAATTTGGAGAACAAACAGCAAAAGCGTTAACAAACAAAGCTATATGAAAAAATTAACAACGGCAGCAGTACTCTTTGGCGGAGCGATTTTGGCTTCCCAATCTGCGTTCGGGCAGTTCGTGAATAACGACCTGTACGCGGGTTTCCAAAATCAGTCTGGCGGCGGGAGCGAAGATTACATCATCAACCTTGGCGCGGCATCCGGTATCGTTGGCAGTTCTTCCGTGGTTGATCTCAGCAGCGACTTTTCGCTGAGTGACTTTAACGCCGTTCTGGGCACTTCCTCCAGCCTGTTCGGCGGTGTTGTGGCCGGCTCAAATAACAATCAAGCGCCGGATCTTTATGCCACCCAATTGCGCACCGGCGGCGCGGGAACTCCATCCATGCCGGGTTCAACGTCCCCTGGAACTTTCTATAAAGGCGATCTGCTTGTTGGTTATAGCGATCTTTCACAGCTTGCGCTGGTTGCCCCCGCGGCGGGTAACGGTGTTCTGGACACCTCCAAGTCGTGGGAAAATTATGTTGAGCCGGCCTACGCCAACGGCACTTTTTATGGAGATACCGCCATTAATCCGGATTCATCCATCGGCGCTTCCGGTGTCCTCTACGAGGATCTCTGGTATAACAGCAACAGTTCCTCTTCTGTAAAACAACCGTTTACCTATGAAGGGTTCTTCACGCTGGACCTCACCGGCAGCAGCCCGAGCCTGACCTTCACTCCGGCGGCCGTGCCCGAACCGACTGTCCTCAGTTTGCTCGGTGGCGCCGGCCTTTTGCTCCTTTCGTTCCGCCGCCGATTGGGCGGAAAAAATGCCTGATCCAGTTTCGAATTCACCAAACCAACGAATAAATAAACAAAACAAAAAACAACCAGACCAACAAGAATATGAAAATTATCACCCAACTCAGTGCTGCGCTGCTTGCCTTGGGCATTGTTTCCCAGGCCGGCGCGGATCCGGTCGTTTATCTTACCGGTTCGACGGCCTTCCGTTCGACGATCATGACGGCGATTTTGAACAACACCGGCACCAACAACGGCGGCGTGTTCGATACCGGTTCCGTGACCTATGTGACGTATGGCAACTCCGTTCCCACCAGTTGCAACTTCGCGGCGGTTCATGGCACCGTCAATGGCAGCCCAGTCTTTCTTGATTGCGCGTGGAGCGGTTCCGAAGCGGGCATCGCCTCGGCGTGCAACACGGCGCTGCAAAATCAGGACCGCAACGGGAATACCATCCCCTTGGCCGGTTCGCCGGAAACGTGGCTTAATGTCAGCAACGTTACTTTGAATGGCAGCGCCATCTCCACCAATCCTCCCTCCAGCGTGATGGAAAGCAGTTCCCACGGAGCGGATTTGGCCCAGTCGGACACGTCCCAGGCAATTTCCTGGACCCCCTTTGTGGCCAACACCCCGACGGCCTTGAAAGACTTCGGTGTGGAAGGCATCGTTACGTTCACCATCACCCGAAATAACCAGAGCGGCAACAGCGGTTCGGGAATTCCGACCGGCGCTTCGAATGAATGGGTGGATTGCGGGAACGTCACCCTGCCTCAGATGAATACATTGCTGTCGCTAGGCGCGTTGCCGGCCGGCTTTATCAGCGGCAATACGAATGACAACGACTTTACCGTCTATTGCGTCGGCCGCAACCTGGGTTCGGGCACGCGCATGAACATGCTGGGTGACAGCGCTTACGGCGCCCATCGGGCGGTGCAGCAGTACTCCGTCGGGTATGGGATTGAGGAAACGCCGCATCAGAACGCGCTCATTCTGACCAACGAGGGCAACAATGGTTATGAAAGCGGCGGCGACGTGGGCAAAGCACTGGGCATTCTCGGCAGTTGCCAGCAGGCCGACCCGTTCAACGGCGGCACCGGCTGGTTTGCGATTGGTTATATCAGTCCTTCCGATGCGCTCAATGCTGGAAACTTCGGCGGCGCCCCGACCAATTGTTGGCTGACAGTGGATGGCGCATTTTCAAATAATGGAAACATTGAAAATGGCTCGTGGTGGTATTGGGGCCATGAACATTTGCTGGGCAAATATCAAATCAGTGGTACTGCCCTCACTCTCGGGAATGTTCTCTTTAATGCGGGCCTGAATACCTTGGCTACCCAGAATTTTGGATCTAATCCCCTTGGCCATGATGCTGCGATTCAGAACTCGCTCATGCATGTCCACAAAAACGGCGATACGGGTTTCCCGCTGCCTGGTCAGTAATTGAAAGGCGGCTTAGGCATGGCCAGCCCCGAAAGCTTTCGGGGCTGGCTTTTAGGTTTTCGGTGGCAGCGGACGTGAGTCCGCTCCATCTGAAAGTCAGACCTGACTTGCGTCGGCTGCTGCTGTTCCATCCAGGATGTTGCCGCGCCCGCGTTGATCGATGTTGAAACGAAATATGAAAGCGACATTGAGAATTTCGATCTTGCTGAATGTGGTTTTGCTCGGCGGCTTGTTTTTTGTTCTGACGAACCAGCGGCAGAAAGAATCCGCTCCCGCGCCGGTTTTATCCGAAGTCAAACCGTCGGCACCAGTGACGACTCCTCCCGTCGCTCCGGCACCGTCAGGCACGGAGCTGGCACCGTTTCGTTGGAGCCAGCTTATGTCGGTGAAGGATTACGGGGTGTACATAGCGAACCTGCGTGCCGTCGGCTGCCCGGAAGTGACCATTGAGGACATTGTCCGGGGCGACACCGGCCGGGCATTTTCCTGGGAGCGCAGCCAACTGGGGCTGGACGGCTCGGGCGCCGGTCCGTGGTCGCGGTCACAGGAGATGCATCTGGTCGTCAGCCTGTTGAGCGGTTCGTCATCAACTGAAACCGGGGCCTCGGCGCAAAGCACGGAGAATCCCGGGCAAGGGAACAATAACAGCGAGGTGGCCCAAGCCTCCGTGCCGCCCCAAAACGAGGGGGTGGCAGCACCTGCTTACCCCTTGTTTCTCCAAAATGCGAACTGGAGCGCTTTGGGGTTCACCACCAGCCAGCAGGCTGCCATTGCTCAGGTGCGGCAGCAGTTTTTGGGTGAAGTTAACAATTTGACCCCGAATACCGGCGATTCGGCGAACCAGACTCCCAAATCAGCGAATCCGGCTGCCAGCTCGGTTCCCTTGTCGCAGTGGCAAAAGGCCTTGCAGAACGCCGACGATCAGTTACAGGCACTGCTCGGCGCCCAGGGTTATGCCGCCTACAAGCAGCAGCAATATTATGCGTGGTACCAGCCTCAAGTGCTGGCCAATGCGGGCAGCGGGAATCTGACCATCAATCCTGAAGCATTTTCGTCGAAGTGAAAGGAGCTTCCAAACTGAAGGATGCCTGGCATCGCGGTTTCAGCCCGGGAAAGTTACCTTTCAGTGACAAAGTCCGACAGCTTCGAGGCTTAAGGGTAATGGTTCCGCTAAGCTGATTTTTGACAAGGAGTTACGATATCAAATCCCAAGTCTTGAAACAGACAAGTCATGTCCTATATCTGGCAGCAAAGCCAGGTTGGCTCGTGATAGAGTTTTGCACCTCGGCTACGGAGCGATCAAAAGCGCACGATAACGGCGCTTTAAAATGGAGTTGGTTCAAGGTGGATTTTAGCACGCAAACATTTTTGAAGAACAACGACGACGAAACAGCAATTACAGACAAACACGAAGTTATGAGAAAAATCACGAAAAATTTGATAACGGCGACAATCCTCGTTGGCGGAGCCTTTATGGCTTCGCAATCCGCATTTGCACAGGTGTCACTGATTTCGGATGACCTGTATATGGGTTTCGAAAATCAGGCAGGCGGTGGAACTGCGGACTACATCATCAACCTCGGCCCGGCATCCGGTATTGTTGGCAGTTCCTCGGTGGTGAATCTCAGCGGCGATTTCTCCCTGAGCAACTTTAACACCGTCCGCGGCGTTTCATCCAGCATGTTCGGCGGTGTGGTGGCTGCCTCCAATGGCAACCCGCCGAATCTGTATGCGACCCAGTTGCGCAGCGGCGGCGCGGGGATTCCATCGGTGCCGGGTTCAACTTCCCCGGGAACTTTTTACAAGGGAGATATTCTGCTCGGCTATAGCGATCTCTCTCAACTTGCCAATTTACCCACTGCGGGCAATGGAACGCTGGATACCTCCAAGTCATGGGAGAATTATGTTGAGCCTAATATCGCCCCCGGCACCTTCTATGGGGACACTGGCATCAATCCAGACTCGGCCGTTGGCACTAACAGCGTTCTTTACGAGGATCTCTGGTATGTGAGCAACAATTCATCAAGCGCGAAGATACCTTTCACCTATGTGGGTTACTTCACGCTGAATCTCACCGGTGGCAGCCCGAGCCTTACCTTCACGCCGACCAATGCTCCAGCAGCGCTTACTCCGCCAGTCATCGTGTCGATCAGCAAGGCGGGTAGCACGGTCATCGTGGTTTCGAGCAACGCGGCCCCCACCCACATGTACCAATTGCAATCCACCTCCGGTCTGAATCCGGTGAGCTGGAGCAATGTGGGCAGTTCACAGACGGCTGGCGGCACGTTGGTAACAAACACCGATGCCACCGCGACCAGTTCGCCGCGATACTACCGGGTCCAAGGTCAGTAACGTCCTTCTTTAGCATCTGACCACGATGAGCGGGGCGGGCAGGAAACTGTCCGCCTTTTCTGTCTGTCTATTTTGGGACAAGAACGCCTGGCTCAGGATGAACAAAGCTTCATGATGATTAAAAAGAAACCGGTCTCGCTGCAAAAACATCTTGGGTCGTTTTCAAAGCATTGTGTTTCTCCGTGAAAGACAACCGGGTTCGCCAAAGCTACGACGGACAGGTCGCCTCACACGGCAGGCCGCGCTACCGACTGGTTGTCCAATGGCTTGGTGGAAGTTTCCCGTGTTGGTGGCCGGGATGGTTCTAAGTTACGGCTGCGGGGGATTTTAACCGCAGAGGCGCAAAGGCGCGGAGCGAGCCAGCGTCAATTCACCTCAGCGCCTCGATATCCTGAGTACATCGAACAGCACCACTATCAGGTCCTGATATCCCTGCTGGCTGAGCCGGTTCCTGAATTCCGACGGAATGCCCGGCATCGGGTACATGTCCTACTTGATCGGCTGTCTCTGGCTGACCAATGTTTGAAATTTGGTTTCCCAGCCCTTCATCAGAACGCTGACTTCCACGAAATCTCCTTGCGGCGCCGATTTCACGAGGGACGTATTCACATTGCATTTTATTAGAGCAAAAATTCTCTCCAAAGTCCATCCAAAACCGGGCAATGACCCTGGATTTCAGTTTTCAACCGCTGCAGAATTAACCCGTCTAAATTTCTTGAAATCCGCCGGGCATTTTGCTATTTATCCGGCGCGAGAGCTGACGAAGAGTGCTGGGTTTCAGTCCGCGCACTGCGTTTGGCGCAGGGGCGTTTGGAGGGTTAAATCCGGTGATCTACCCGTTAGCCAGCTCTTTGAAGTACCGCCAGCGAGCGGCCTGTGAACGTTCGCTGGCTTTTTTCTATCTCCGCTCGAAATGAAGACGGCGCCGGTTGGTGAAGCTTGCTGAACCCCAGCGCCGATCAGGCGTGATGAAGCATGGCCTTATGCGAATCGAACCATGCCAGCAAATCACATCCGCAAACTCCCGTCAAAGACGGTTCGGCAACAAGACGGTGACAAATTGGAAAAGGACCGGCGCGGTGATGATTTTCCGCACCTCACCAGAAATTATATTACGGCTCGCAAGGGTCAGCCTTCACCAGGTTACGGCCCGAGAGGCGCTCGCTCTCATCCTGACCCTTCAAGTTTTCAAGGGACACATACGGAAAAGCTCGCCCGGATTTGTGAAGTCCGTGTCCTCATCAAGGCTAAAGTCCAATGGTGGTGTTCCGAAATTTACCAGCATGTCATGTCTTGAAACGCTGTTCGGCGCGGCTTGATCCTGCTATTCAAGTTGAATTCACCCCTGCCGTTTCCCTTGATTCGCATGGCGCCGACGTTCACCATCAGTCGCTGCTTTTGGTTGGAGCTTCCTTGGTAGAAGAAAGGCTGCCCGTATGCATATGGGCCTGAAATTTGGCCGCCATTCGTTTTGCTTCGGCAATTTGTTCGGGCGTAAGCGCGTGACTTAACTCAATTTCCATGGCATCATGCCGTCCTCCCGGGTCTCTCTGCTGTTCGCTCAGCCAAAACCATTTGTAAGCCTGCACCAGGTCATGCGGAAGCCCCGCGTTCCCATTCTCATACATCTGGCCCAGGTTGTCCTGGGCGGCGGCATCTCCTTTTTCCGCCGCCCGGCGGTTCCATTGGAGAGCCTGTGTCCAATCGTGGCCCGTCCCGATGCCATATTGATAGATAGATCCCAAGGTGCTCATGGCTGGCGTATAATCCTGTTCTGCGGCCCGGCGAAGCCACTTAGTGGCTTCGGGGTAATTGATGTGATTGGTGTCGCCGGGAGATTCGCCATGGAGATAAAACTGGCCCAGCGCATTTTGCGCATAGACCTGGCCCTGCTCGGCGGATTTTTGCCACCATAGGAAAGCGGCATCAAAGTTCGTTGGTACGCCTTTGCCATAAGCGTAGGCATAACCCAGGCAGTATTGAGCCAGCGAATCCCCGTGGGCGGCTGCTTGACGATACCATTTGAGTGCTTCCGAATAGTCCTGCGGAACACCCAGGCCGTGCGCGTAGCAAGAACCGAGAGCAGTCTGGGCAGGGGCGTATCCTTGCCCGGCAGATTTGCGGAAGTATTCCGCCGCTTTGGCATAATCTTGAGGAACGTCCTGCCCCGCATCGTATTGTCGCGCAAGATAATATTCCGCCCTGGGATCGCCTTTGGCGGCTGCCTCGCGGGCTGAAGCCAAAGTAAATTCTTCAGACGCCTGTCCGGATGTTCCCAGAACTAAAAGGCCAGTCAGACCCAGGCTGACCGCAAAACTGCAAAGAATTCCAACGTTTTTTTTCATGGTGCAAAAATCCCCAGCAAACCCGGGCGTCTTTAAAACATCTTGAATAGTTGACAGGGCTTTATTTATTCAACAGTCGTTTCTAGAAATACACATTTCGTCGCACCAATCTTCAATTTTTGCCTTGATCAGGTCACGCACCTCACGGGCCTTGGCGAGCTTATCTTCGCGCGTCCCCTGAATGGCGGACGGGTCGGGAAAACTCCAGTGTAACCGCTGTGTGATACCGGGAAAAATCGGACAGCGTTCGGCGCTCGCTTCATCGCAAACGGTGATGACATACGCAAACATTCTGCCAGACTTAAACACATCGAACACCGCCTGCGTCTGCTTATGGGAAATGTCACTGCCGATTTCCCGCATGACCTCGACGACCATGGGATTCAGCTTGCCGGGTTCCAGCCCCGCGCTATGGGCTTCAAATGCCTCGCCGCAAATTTGATTCAGGAACGCCTCGGCCATCTGGCTGCGGGCGCTGTTGTGGATGCAGACGAACAGAACTCGCTGTTTCATGGGGCAATGTGTTTTGTTTGAGGATGGATTTGAAACTCAACTCGACTTTGGCAGGATGACCGTGACCCGTCCGACGCTGCGAGCCAATCCCGCCTTCTTCTTTTTCTTTTCGTCATCGTTGCCGTTGTCATTGCTGGCGACCTGTTGCTGGGTATCGCTGCTGGCCTGCCCGGCGGCGCTTTGGCTGGCCGCGGTGGCCGTAGCTGTAGTTCCCATTGTGGAAGTAGCGGCGCCGCCATTAACGGAAACGTTCTGGCCCAGCAGCGTGGCGCCGGCCCCGATGCCGCTGGCGTTCACACCCGCGCCGCCGATGATGGTGATGCCGCTGCCGCTACCGGAGCTTTGGGCAGAAACATTGGCCGTTCCCCCGGCCAGCACCGTCAGGCTGCCGACAGTTTGGCTGGTAATATCGGCGTTATGCTTGGAAACCGCCAGGCCGGTTATCGTGCCAGTGGCCTGGGCAATCACTGTCTCACCAATCACGCCGACGGTCCCCAATGAAATGTTGCCGACAAAAATCGGCGGCCCAGCCAGGTTAAGATAATCACCCGGCACAAGTGGCGTGCCGGCCGTAAGCGTGACCACGGGACTGAGCGGGGCGGTTCCGTTGAGTGCCTCCTGCTTGATGCCGCCCTGATTGGCGATAATGTCTCCCTGGGGAGTCCATACCGTAATGTCACCCGGGGTCGTTGCACCGCCGGGAACGGCGGAGGGATTTCTCAGAGTTTCCGCCACAATCCCATTGGCATAGACCTGTCCACCAACGGTCGTGCCATCCGGGGAAAAAACAGTGATCGGGATTAGAAAGGTGGAGCCGCCGCTGCCCGCATCCACATCGCCGGTGTAAGATTCGACAAAGACGTCTCCACCGTTGAAGGTGGCAATCCGGGAACTGTCAACGTTGATGGTGCCAAGGCCGGTCACATTCACATCGCCACCGCCCGTGGTGTAGATGCCCAGCGCGATTCCCCCGTTATGCTGCATGACCTGGGATATGAAGGGTGCCAATTCCTGGGAACCCAAATCCATCGAAACGCCGACCCCGTGACTGTTCAAGGGACTGTTCGGAATCTCGCCGGCGCTGGCCACATTGACGTTGCCGCCGCCGAGAGCCGCGATAACGGAGCTGGGCATCTCCAAATAAGCGGCCGTAACATTAATGTTGGCGCCGGAGGTGATGTAAGGAGCCAGGAAGGAATAATCCCTGCCCAGGACGGAACCACTGCCGACGGAGAGAATTCCGTCGGAATTGCCGAGGGCGATGGAATTGGCGGTAACATCAAACGTGCCCGTGCCACCAACGATGTAACCGCCGTTGTTGCTCGTCAACGGAGTTGCCCCCAGACTTTCGGTGTTGAGGTTTTGGATGTCGGCGTAATTGGCGCTGTTGGCTGGTGTCCAAGCGATGGTATCCGTCAAGAGGTGACCGTAGTCGGGATTCGGCTGGCCGTTGGAAAGCGTTTGGTTCAGGTCCAGCAAAGGCAGGCCATTTGGACCGTAACGGACCACCGTAAGAGTCGGAGTTTGCAAGGCGGTCAGAAAGTCTGACTCCACCGGGCCAATGGCGGTCAGCGTTTTTGTATTCGGATCATAAACGAGGTTTCCGCCGATAAGACTAATGTCGGTAAACATACGCGCGTTGTTAATATCTGCCGCCAACTGCGCCTGGCTGACACCTATGAGCGATTGGGTTGGCAGTTTGGACGTGTCAATAGCCGCTCCCAATGGCAAATACCAGGTGCCCAACGAAACACCCGAAGGAAGCGCGCCCGCCGGTTGAAAATCCGCCGCTGGCAGACCCGGAAACGCTGTGTCCAAGGTGACAAAATTAAACGAGCCCGAATTGAAAATCTGGCCGCCCACGGTGATTGAAGTGGTTTGGCCGGGCAGCAGGTTCTCGCCGAAAAAAGAACATCCAATCATGTCGCCGCCCGCGTTGATGTGGGCAAACTTGGAAACCTGCAGGGTGAGGTTTTCGATGTTGCCGGATATGTTAAGGACAACCGGGTCGGGGTTGTTTATCTCGGCCGGTTCGCCGCCGGCGTGGTCCGTTTCACTGAATGGCTGGGTGCTGGAATTGGAGGCAAACCAGTGTGTTTGGCCGCTATCGGACATCAGCAAAGTGGTTGGGGAGCCATTGGCGTTGTCGCTGTTAAACCCACCTCCACCGGTGGTGGTGATTTGAAGGTTCTGGTAGGCCGAAGGAAACAACGTGATGTCATAGTCCGACAAGGTGACCAAATCGTTCTGATTTTGAGGACTGGCGGAGAAAGCGCCTGGGGTGTTCAATACAACTCCGCCGGGACCCGCGTTAATAATTACGATGGGAGGCAAGAGCATGGGGACAGGGTCATTGGGCCGCGGAAGTTCATAGCCGGTTATATAAACACCGTTGCCGGCTGTGAGCGAAACCGAAGCTTGCGGATCGTAGTCAAAAAGATGGTTTCCGGGGGTAACTCTGCCAGAGACGAACCTGGTATTGTCAAAAACACCATTGGGATTCCGTACTTCCTGCAAATAGATATTGTCCTGCGCATTCAGGTTCCAACTGCCTTTGGCCAGGCTCAACGCCACGTTGTCAAACATTGGATTCTGGGAAGAAGGGATCGCGCCGATGTTTTGGCCGGCATTGATGGTGCCCGTGCCGTTCATCACCACGTAGTTTCCATAGACATTGCCCACGGCGTTGATCGTTACGTTTCCTGCTTCTGGTCCAAAAGCTCCCGTTCCGGGATCGCCCGCCGCCACCGTGGTGGTGGGAAAGCTGATGACGTCGCCACCGGCATTGAGGGTGACGTTTCCACCCGCTGCCGTGCTGATGCCGCCGAGAGACGAGGCGGGAGTATAATACGGTGCCGATGTTTTGTAATTAAACCCATTAGCGCTCGTTCCGGTATTGACGCTTCCATATTGTGCCGTCAAGTCAATGTTACCGCCGCTGATAGTGCGGATGGCGCCACTGCCAACAATGACTTCGTTGGCCGCGTCGAGAATGATGTCGCGGTTCAGGGCTTGAAGACTGTTGTTCACATAGATTCCGTCATTTCCGGGATTCGGCGTTGGCTGGCCTGACGTGGGAACAAAGGCTGTCCCAGCGGTCAGGTTGACATTCCAATTGTACCCGGCACCAAAAGAGCTGTTCAGGGTAATGTTGTTGCCCGCAGACAAGTTAAGGGTGCTAATGGCGGTGGGGACGGCCGGAACGGTCTGAGGGCCAAGAGTCCATGCTGAATTCAGAGTAATATTGTCCAGTGCCTGCAAATCAATCTGTGAGAAAGCGGACAAATCGCTCACACCGAAGTTGGCCCACGGTTGGGGGTTCGAGGTGTTAGGATCGGTATTAGCAGGTTGCGTGTTCTGGGTGGTAGAGCTGGAGGAGAGATAAACGTCACCGGGATTGATTAAATACGCGAGATAGCTGCCAATCGTCGATTGAACTGAGCCGGCGGTCACTCCATTGCCAAAGATTTCAATGATGCCGTTTTTCCCTCCCGCGGTGCCCGAAACTGAAATCGCTGAACCAGACATGTCGTTGAATGCATTAATGCCTGCGTTTAAAACTACAAATCCTCCGGGACTGGCGCTGGTGGCGGTCGCATCGCCGTTGGCAGAAATGACGGAACTGGCGCCTAAATTCAGGCTCGCACCTGCGTCAAGTTCAACGACCCCGTTGACGTTCCCGATGGAATCGGCCTGGAGAGTTCCGTACTGATTTACCGTTGGTGCGTTCAGTGCAATTTTTCCGGCACCCGCCTCAATTTTTGCGCCGAGGTCCACCGTGATGGTGTTGCCAGCCAGCAACGACACGGTGGCAGGATTGCCGAGCATCCATTGTGAACTCAATTCGATACGGTTGGCAGCTTGCAGGTTGATTTGTGACAACCCTGAGGACAAGGAATTCACGTTGAGCGCAAGCGCGCCCGCCACGGGGCTGCCGTCGGCATTCAGCGAGATGTCCGCTGTGTCAATGGAAAGACTGGCGTTCGCGTATCCCGCGCTGGCTTGACCACTGATGCTCGAGTTGAAGGCCGTCATCTGCGGTGCCGAAATGGCCACCTGACCCCCGTTGCCGCCCTGTGACGCGCCCGAGACACTGATGCTTGAGCCGGATTGGTCGGAAAAGCTGTTGGCTGATTGGATTGTCACCGAGCCGCCGGAACTGGGCGTGGTTACGGCCGCCGTCGAATCGCCGTTGGCTGAGATGGTGGAATTGGCACCGAGATTGACGGCACTACTCGCGGCCAGTTCAATGCTGCCCTTGACGCTCCCGAGGGGATTCACAAGGGAATTCGCCTGAAGGGTTCCGTTTTGATTCACGGCCGGCGCTTCCATCAGAATTGAGCTGGCATCGGCGACCACCTGGCCATTGTTATTAACGGAGTTTCCTGCCTGTACGGTGACGCCACCCGCGCTGGCGACTTGACTGCTTCCCTCCGCCGAGATGACGGAATTCGCGTTCAGATTGACCGTGTCACCCGCTACCAGCTCGATCGTGCCGTTGACGTCCTGGGCGGAATTGGCCTGGACCAATCCATTTTGATTAACGAGTTGGGCCTGGGCGACAATGCTGCCGCCATCGGCAGTCAAATTGCCTTTATTATCCACTGAACCTTGAGGCAAGGTAACTTGTGCGCTCAATCCGCGACCGTCGGGCGACGTGGAAACCAGGACCGTTTGACCGGCGTAAAGGCCGATATTGCCTCCCGGCGCTGAAATTGTGCCGTGGTTTTCAATGTCATTGGCAATGAGAAAGGCCGAACCGCCGCCGGCAATATTAATCTGGCCGTAGTTGATGATTTTGGCGGCAGGCGGCGGCGCATTAAAAGACCACGGGCCACTGCTGGAAAGATTGAGCGCTGGCGTGGAAGCCGTGGTCATGACCAGGCCATGGGCCGTGATGGAAGCCTGGCCACCCACACTGATGCCGTTGGGGTTTTGCAAAATCACGTAGCCATCGGCGTTGAGATTCCCGTTGATACTCGAGACATTGGGGTCGTTGATATAATTCCAGGTCACCGAAGACGACGAAGGCTGGTTGAAGCTCGTGGTTTCGCCGGGAGCGATGTTGAAACCCGTCCAGTTGATGAAGGCATTGGGGGACGTTTGATTGATGCTGAATTGCGAACCGGAGGTATTGAAGGTGGCTGCACCTTGGGTCACCGTGCCACCCACCGGATTGGCGTGGAGGCGATCGATACTGCCACCGCAAACCAGCAGGAAAATACCCATGCCGATCAACCCGTGCTGAAGCCGGGCAAAAATATTTTCCCTGAACCATCCGACCTGCCGCCAGGTTTTGGAGTGCGCCAGTCCTCTGGCGCTTTTGGGGTGGCGGTGAAATCGAAAGCGGCAGAGGGCTGCCGCAGTCCAGGACGTTGCCGCGCCGGCGCAAGCCCTTTCCAGTTCGCGACACCGCTGCGCGGTTTGGAAATCGTTGAAGCTTCTCATGGCAACTCGTCCTTCATCCGCCAATATAGGACCGGCACAGTTGGAATAAATTCGTTTTTTGTGACATTCAGGTGACAAATCAGAACTGAGCCGTCAGTGAGAAATTAAAGAACGGTTGATAGGCCGGCGTGCTGCCGGCGCTCACGAGCGGCCAGGAAAAAAGGAATTGCGCCTGCCAGTGCGACCCGGCCGCGGCGGCCATCCCAAAACCCGTTCCCCACAGTGGGGTGCTGCCCTGACGTCCTTCGGGATCGATCAAGTAAACTCGGGCATAATCCATATAGATCGAGCCACGAACGGTCAGCGGAGTATTGTCGCGAACCATGCCCACAATATGCGGCGGCGTCTGTTGTTCGAGGGAAAGATGCCAGCCGGTGTCGCCGAAGACCTCGCCTTCATGGTAACCCCGGACGCTGTTCACGCCGCCGGCACCAAACTGTTCGGGGCTGATGACCGGCTCGCTGGCCCATTGGCCGTCCGCGCGCAGGCTTGTTATCCAATTGGTATAAATTTGAAACTGCTGCGAGAAGCTGGGCCGAAGAACCACCCAATGGCCGGTGGACCGGGCCGAGCCGGTAATGTTGGTAAGACCCGCCCGACCGTGAAGCGCAGGGAAGTTGGTGCTGCCGGTAGCGGAAGCGTAGGTGCCGGAATACCAGAGGTTGGCGCTGATCCCCAGTCCCAAAGTGGCGGGTCCAAAAGCGTCAGGCATGCTTGCATCGTACTCCAGTTGCAACGGCAGATAGTCCAGAGTCGAAAGCGTCGTTATCGGGGAAGGCACAGTCGTGATCAGCGGTGGAAGGGGATTGCCGTTCTGATCGAACGTAACTTCAGTGGTGATAAACGAATTGGTTTTGTAACTGTCCTGGGAATATCGTTTAAAATCCAGCCCGCCCAACAGCGTGGAACGGACATTATCCACCTCCGGCAGCGGCCTGGTCAGGCGGAATCCAGCCGCCTCGTTAATCGTGATATCCTGCTGCACATCCTGCTGGCTTATGGTGAAAATGTTATTGGGGGCGGCAAAGATGGTCGAACCGCTGAGGTTTTCCAAACCGGTGTCAATGGTGGCGCGGCTGGCGTACAGGGTCAGCTCCGGTTGTCCGGAAGGCGGCGGCAGGTTGAATTGACGCGTGGCTTCATTGTAACCAAAACTACCCGGATGGTTTACCACCATGTTCTCGATCGGTTCCGGGTTGCCCAGCGGGAGACGGTAAAACGCACTGTAGTAGGCAACAATCGGCTGGTCGTACCGATTCCATTGGTCGCCCTGT